>NZ_JBALMG010000067.1:20069-65836 GCF_036963225.1 Bacillus sp. JJ783
ATATTAAAATAATTATATATCAATCTAATTATTTTAATATAAGGTAATAATTATATAATTATCGAAATGTTGTGATTTACTTTGCGAAAACATAATGTTTTAATAAGGGCACAAGATGTTAGTTACATTTTAGGACATATAAAATCAAGATTACCTTCGTATATGTCTTTTATGTAACTGCTTAGGGAATACGTTTATAGTAGGGCAATATGTACAAATATTTCTAATCTATATTTAGATTCCCATAATGAACATCTTAGGAACGATATATAACGATTAATAGTTGTAAGGCTGGATTTCATATAAATAAAAATTAAACCTTTAAAATTTAGTCCAACTATTTTATCAAAAAACACCAATTAATAGGAGGAGTTACCATGAAAAAAACGTTAGTCGCAGGGTTATTAGTTACAGCAGTATCTACAAGTTGCTTCTTACCTGTAAATACTTTTGCAGAAAGTAAAACAACTTATTCACAACTAACAAGTAGTCAAAATCAAGTTGCTATGAATAGGTTATCAGATTCGATTAAGACATTAGGATCACAGACGCCATTAATTCAAGGATATGGGCTAATCATATTAAAGCAACCAAACCTTGCAGTAACTGCTATACCTGGAATAACAACTGATCAAGGTACTGCAAGAAACCATGTTCAAGACTGGCTGGATACATATAATCCAAAACTATTCAATGTAAATCAAGACATGCAGGATTTTGGGACAAGATTTACAAATTATTATGATATATTGGTTGAACTAGCTGAAAAAATGAATGACGATTCGCAAGCAAAAGAAGACTTTGTAAGTACTTTTAATGCACTTCAAGATCAAATGCAAGCAATTCAGTATGATATGAAAGGAACTTCAGTAGACTTAAACAATTATAAAAATGACTTGGTTGAAGATAGTAAGAGCTTTTCTAGTAAAGTTAGCAGAGCGCTTGAACTTTATAAGAGTTCAAGCGGAGAAATTGAAAAAGCAAGAACGGAAATTAGACAACTTGATGAAAGCATTCAAGATGATTATACAAAACTTCTAGCTCTACCAAAAGAAAATGTAAAAGGTTCTATAAATATTGGAAAGACGGTTATTGATATTTCGATAGACGCAGGTAAGGAGCAAACTTTAGACACGTCTAATTTGGAAGTGATTTATAACCAATTTGGACAAGTCCAAAATGATGAAGTAACAAAACTGAATAATGATGTTCGTAAGAAGCAACAACAAAAAATTCTATTGCTACAAAAATTATCGAAAATTGAAGTGCAAGCAACTCAAATGACACTTATTGACCAACAGTTAAATAACTTTACAAGAGTAGTTAAAAAGCAAATTGAGAGTTTTGACAAGCTAGTAAGTAGTTGGGACATCTTTAATGACACAATGATTCAAATGAAGAGAAGTCTTAGTACTGATGCGAAAATAGATTCTAATGCATTACAAGCACAATTAAAAGAACTCAAAACGTTTACGGATGAATTGAATAAACAAACAACGGAATATGAAAATAGTGTTACAAACATAAAAGTAACAGAGGCAAAATAGTAGAATGAAGAAAAAAATTCTTAATAATATAATATAAGGAGATATGAATATTATGAAAAAACCTTATAAAGTAATGGCTTTATCTACATTAATTGCAACAATCGCAGCAGGTAGTATTACGCCATCATATGCCTCGGCGGCGGAAAATACAACAAAACCAGCACCTATTTATGCAGATGCAGAAAATAACTACCCTGAGTATTTACTTGGACCAGAAGGGCTTAAAGATGCGATAGAGAAAACTGGATCCAATATGTTGGTAATGGACCTGTATGCTTTAACTATTGTTAAACAAGCAAATGTTAATTTTGATGGTGTAACTGTAATTAACAATGATTTACAAACAAGCATTAAGGACAACCACGATGCTTCTAGAAAAAATGCAAAGCAATGGTTAGATGGTTTGAAACCGCAAATAATCCAGACGAATCAAAATATTATCAATTATAATACACAATTTCAAAATTATTATGATGTTTTGGTAGAAGCTGCAAATAATAAAGACAAAGAAACACTAAAAGCTGTTCTTACAAGTTTAGATGATAGTATTTCAGAGAATAAAGGTGCAGTTGACAAGTTAGTGCAAGATTTGAAAGCCTTTCGCGGCAAATTAGAACTGGATACACAAAATTTAAAAACTGATGCTAACAAAATCACAGATATTTTATCTGGTCAAGATGCTGGAATTCCATTGATGCAGAAACAAATCGAAACAAATCAAACAGTAATTGATGAGAATAACAAAGTTTATATTGGATCGTCGGTTGCAACTGCTCTCGGTGCATACTTAACTGCTACAATTGTCTTTGCCCCTATTGGTGCAGGTGCATTAGGAGGCGGGATATACGGAGTTACTACATCGCAGCAGCAGATAAAGACAGCACAAGAAGAGATTAAAAAGCTAACAGAAAATATTTCAACCGCGAAACAACAGGTAGTTAAGTTAACGGTCTTGAAAAATAATACTAATAATTTAACAGAAACAATTGATGCAGCTATTACTGCCCTTGAAAATGTAAAGAATCAGTGGCAGACAATGGGGGCAAAATATAAATCATTGAATGACAATGTTGACAGAATTAACCCAGACAAGCTTGCTGCTATTATAAAAGCAGATCTGAAGATAGCTAAAGGTAGCTGGGAACAGGTTAACAAGTATGCTGAAAATATTCAAAAGAGTGAGATTTCATTCGTAGAAGAGAAAAAATAATATTACTTCAAGAAGTTTCCGAAGTAATGAAAAATATAATATACTGACTTTCCCTTTTGAAGAACACATAATGTGAGTCTCCTGTTCAAGTTTGAACAGGAGATTTCCTATATAGTTATGAAACTTGATAAAGATTATAGAATAAGAAAGTATGAAAACCCCTATTTTAAAATGTTGTTTTATTTGCAATGATTGTAATTCATTTGAAGTAAAGAATAGAAGCTTATAAATTTAATAAAATACGTGATACATTTGAGAGAATAGGTGAAAAAGGTGAATAAAAAATTGTATAAGAAGGTTATTTTATCAACGATCATTACTGGAATGGCAGCGAGTAATGTAATCCCACTTCATACTTTTGCAGCAGAACAAGCTGTACAAAATAGTGTGTCCCAACAGCAAGAAGATAGTAAGAGCTATGATTTGGGTCCTGATAAATATAAAGAAGTAATGGAGAAAATGGGGGCAAATATCCTTACAATGGATTCATATGCTCAAACAATCCGTAATCAACAACAGACAGATTTAAGTAAAATAAGTTCTATAAATGGTGATTTCAAAGCAAACATGATTAAGCATCAAAAGGATGCGCAAACGAATGCAACATATTGGTTAGATAATCTAAAGCCTGATATTATGAAAACGATTCAGAATAGTGTAAGTTATAATGATACCTTTCAAGCGAGTTATGATCAATTACTAGCTGCTATAGATAAAAAAGATATAGTGACATTTAAATTTAGACTGGTGAGGTTATATCGTAGTATTTTGGACAATAGTCAAGAAGTGGATGGACTACTAGAAAAGTTGATAACATTCCGAAATGAAATGGCTGAAGATACAAGAAGTTTTAAAGCAGATTCCAATCAATTGAAGTCTATTTTAGAAAGTACGAACGCCGGTATTCCACTTTTACAACAACAAATCGATAATTTTAATAATATAATTAAACAAAATTATGATAATCGTGGTGGCTATATAGCTTTATCTGTATTTATGCCTCCAGTTGGTATACCATTGATTGTCACTGCTGACAAGAATATCGCATCTGCACAACAAGAAATAGAACAATTAAAGTCCAGAATTTCTGGAGCAGAGGCAGAATTAGTTATTTTGACAGATGCCAAAAATAAAACGGAACATATGACTGAAACAATTGATACAGCTATTACTGCTCTTCAAAATATATCGAATCAGTGGCATACAATCGGAGCAAAATATGATTCTTTACTAAAAAATCTTGACAAAATTAATCCAGACCGTCTTGCTTTATTAAAAACAGATTTGAAGATAGCGAAGGATAGCTGGCAGGACCTTAAAAATTATGCAGATAAATTATATGAAGGTGCTAAGATTGTACAAAATGGAGAGATTGTCCAAATAGGACAACCACAAATAAGACAACCACAATTAGGACCGGATTGCACCTGAATACATGTAAATAATATTAAAAACATACAACCTTGTATTTGTTGGTAAGGTTGTATTTTTCTTTTATAGAGATGTACTACTTCAGGTACCGTCAATATTTTTTATCTTCAAACATAGCTGTTAGTTCTGATCGAGCTTGATCTAAACCTAAGTGACAACGAGTTGTGAAACGCTGATTGTATGTTTCAAATTGTGAAACAAGGAATCTTTCTACCAATTCTTCATTAGGAAATTGTTCTTTGCGCTTCTTTCCCCTACTTTTTTCTTGTTATATAAAAACTATATAGTAAACATGAAATCGAAAAAGTTAGACGGAACATCCTTTTAGAGGCTGAATTTCCCTTCAACTAATTCCTACATAATATAAGTAAAAAAGAGATAAGAACACTATTATTAGTGCAGTATCTCTTTTCGAATATGTATTGCATATCCCATGTAAAATTACCACATATTTTACTGGGACTTACAGATTGCTCTTCAACAAAAATTACACCTTATTTTTTGTGAAAATAGACTCCATCTTTTCGGCGTATAACGAATTACAGAATATATTAACGGTTTCATAAAATTGGACCTCAATTTTCTCATATCTTTATGTGTTACAAAACTTTGCAGCACAATCTCATTTTTCGCTTTACTAATTTCAAACTTTTTTAGTTGATAGATGTGAGACTACTATTTTAGTAATTTGACAAAAAAAGTCGAAAAATAGCTAAAATTGTCTAATTTTGATTGCTATACGACCTGTTCGATGTTAAATTCGATGTAATAAGAAAAAAGGAAATGGGTTCGTTCCATTCCCATATCCTATCTTTCGTAATTATTTAGTATGAACACGGATGGAGATTTCTTTCTTCGGGTATGTTTTATATTTATCAAACTCTAGAAGGCTTACGAGTACTTATTTCTTAATTTTCAAAAAATAAAACCGACAGGAAATCGAAATCAATTACATTCATTCATCGAAAGGACTTTAATGGAACTAATTGAAAAGGAAAGGATGATTTATATGAAGAAAAGGAATAATTTTATGTTCCAAAAACCGATGAAAGTACTTGCGACATCTGCTATTTTGGCAACTACACTATTTACACCTACTATAACAAATAGCTTAACAGTTCAAGCTGAAACGGTTGCTGCACAGACTACAAACCAATATGAACAGAGGGATTTTGAACTTCCAGGTACAGGAAGTTTTAGTAGTGAAGCAAAAAGAGAAAGAAGAAGTGAGCAAAAAAGCTATATGCCAACAGGAATCTATGTAAAACCGAATGAACAAGTTACAATTGAAGTATCGGGAACGCAAAAGATTAGAGCGATTATTGGGACGCATCAATATGATAAAGAATGGGGAAAAGAAGTTAATCTATCTCCTGGTTCTAATACCATCTCCTCTCCAAACGGTGGTTTATTAGGATTTGATAACCCACAAGATACAGGAACAGTTAAGGTGAAAGTAACACAAGGCGGAAGCCCTGTTCCATTCTTTGAACTAGGGAAGCATACGAAAGAAGACTGGATTGCGATGATGAACAAGTATCCAGATGCACATGCGGTACAATTGAAATCGGAAAAAGCAGTACTTACTGTCACTCGTGATAGTGCCCAGAAATATATTGTGGATCAAGATCCTGTTCCTCTATTAGAAAAATATGATGAAATGATTCGAGCACAAGATAAGATATCAGGATTATCTGAAACAGAACCGAATCCTTTACATCGTTCGACTCGACGCATTTGGGCTTTTGTAGAAAATCCTAACAAACCAGATTGGGGCATGTATGCCTCTCTTGATGGAGCCGTATTTACTACTGCTGGTAACGCAATTGAAAGTGCTTTAGATGTAAATAAATTTGGATGGGGACAAATGCATGAGGCGGGACATGCAAGGCAACAATCCCCATGGACGTGGAGCGATTTTAGAGGTATGGGGGAAGTAACTGTTAATCTATATTCTTTAGCTGCACAAAAGCGATTATTCCCAAATCAGCCAACACGTTTAGAAAAAAATAAGGATTACGAAAAAGCCTTTACATACTTAAAACAAACAGATAAAGAATATAAAAATATTGATGACTTATTTGTGAAACTTGTAATGATTTGGCAACTTCAATTAGCATATGGTGAAGATTTTTATCCAAATCTTCATAAACTATATCGAGAGTCACCAGAGGATCTACTTCCAAAAACGGATGAAGATAAAATACAAGCATTTATTTACAATACATCGAAAGTAGCGAAACAAAATTTACTACCATTTTTTGATCAATGGGGACTGAAAGCATCGCAAGAAACGCGGCAAAAAATAGAAGCTTTGAACTATCCGATATTAACCGCGCCTATTTGGGAAGCCACTGATTCTAAACCTGTTATTGTAGAAGAAAACGAAGAAACTCCAAATATGGAACCGAAATTAACAGTACCTGTTGGAGCAACAATTAATGTAGGTGATTCATTCGACCCAATGTCAGGAGTGTCTGCTACTGATAAAGAAGAGGGAGACCTTACTTCTAAAGTAACAGTTGACGGTAAAGTAGATACTACTAAACCGGGAACGTATGTTTTAACTTACACAGTTAAAGACTCTAAAGGTCATAAAGTAACTGCAAAACAAACAGTAACGGTTAAAGAGAAAGAAGAAACAAAAGATGAAGCGCCAGTACTAAAAGTACCTTCAGAAACGACAATTACTGAAGGAGATAAATTCGATCCAATGAAAGATGTAAGTGCTACGGATAAAGAAGATGGTGATATTACGTCGGAAGTAAAATATGAAGGTAATGTAGATACAAATACACCTGGCACTTACACGATTACATACACAGTTAAAGATTCTGCAGGTCATTTGGCAACTCAAACACAAACTATAACAGTTAAAGAAAAACCTGCTGAAGACAAAGAGCCAGAGTTAACAGTACCGGAGGAAACAGTATTAACAGTTGGTGATCAATTCGACCCAATGAGTGGGGTTAAAGCTATCGATAAAGAAGATGGTGATCTTACTTCTAAAGTAACATATAGCGGAGACCAAGGTACTGATAAAGAGGGTACTTACAAAATCAAGTATGTTGTGGAGGATTCTAAAGGTCATCGAGTAATTAAATTACGTACTGTAATTGTTAAAGCGGCAGAAAAACCTTCGGAAGACCAAGCTCCGGTGTTAAAAGTACTATTTACAACTACGTTACATGTAGGAGATACGTTTGACCCAATGTCAGGAGTGTCTGCTACCGATAAAGAAGATGGCAATTTAACAAGCAAAGTCAAATATAAAGGTAAAGTAGATACTACTAAACCGGGTAAATACATTGTAGAGTATTCGGTTGTCGATTCTAAAGGGGTTAATGCAACAGCTACACAGACTGTAATTGTAGAAGAAAGCGGAGAAACTCCAGATATGGAACCGAAATTAACAGTACCTGTTGGAGCAACAATGAATGTAGGTGATCAATTCGACCCAATGTCAGGAGTGTCTGCTACTGATAAAGAAGAGGGAGATCTTACTTCTAAAGTAACAGTTGACGGTAAAGTAGATACTACTAAACCGGGAACGTATGTTTTAACTTACACAGTTAAAGATTCTGCAGGTCATTTGGCAACTCAAACACAAACTGTAACAGTTAAAGAAAAAGAAAAACCGGTTGAAATTCAAGGGCCTGAGTTAACTGTACCTTCAGAAACTACAGTAACAGTTGGAGATAAATTCGATCCAATGTCTGGGGTTAAAGCTATTGATAAAGAAGATGGCGATATTACTGATAAAGCAATACAATTTGGTGAAGTAGATACATCTAAAACTGGTACTTACGAAGTAAAATTCCTTGTTCGTGACTCCGGTGGTAATGAGGTAACTACAATACAAAAAGTGGTTGTGAAAGATAAAGACAATGGTAATAACAATACCAACAACGGTAATGGTGCTGATAATGGCAGTACTGGTACTAAAAACAGCAATGGCTCTGATACTGGTAACAGTAATATCTCAATCAATAGTACTTCTGATAAAAAAGAAGATACATATAAAGAGCTTCCAAAAACGGGTGCAAGTACAAATAACAGTGCAGCATTGGGCATATTGATGGTTCTTGCAGGTATGGTAATTATTTTTGGTCGCAAATTTAAAAGGTACTAAAATAATTGTGACTCAGTGCAGTGAATAAAAAGACATCTTCAAATTAATCTGTACCCTTTGTAAAGGACATTTTTTAAAAAAGTTAGGCAACATCAAGAAGATGATTTCTGTATCCTGATATGATCCCCTTATAGTAGACAGGTGAAAGAAAGTTACTTTACTGTTTATTATGGAGGGGATTTTTTATGGAGAAAATTAGAAGAACTTTTTCAATTGATTTTAAAATGAAAGCTATTGAATTGTACTTACATAGAGGAATTGGAAGCAAGCTAATTGGAAAGGAATTAGGAGTTACATATTCAGTTGTAGATAGATGGATTAAGAAATATAAAAATGAGGGTATTCTGGGCCTACAAGAAAAACGTGGAAGATCTAAACAAACAAATGAAATAAGTCAAGATGCTAGAATACAACGATTAGAAGCGGAAAATGCATACTTAAAAAAGCTATTAGATACGAAAAGGGGGATGAGATCAAAAAAAGTAAATCAGTAGAATATGAGGTCATTCATACCTTAAAACAAAATTTTTCAATTGTATTGCTTTGTGAAATTGCAGGTGTTTCAAGAAGTGGATATTATAAGTGGGAAAAAAGAATCAACAATCCCTCTGAAAAGATGAAAGAGGACCAATTTATCATGTCTAAAATAGGAGAATGCGAACGAGATCCAGATATAAATGGTAGCTATGGTTACCGAAGAATTTGTATATGGCTCAAAAAGTATTATGGTTTACAGGTAAATCACAAAAGAGTATATCGTTTAATGAGGAGAATGGGGCTACAAGCTAAGATTCGAAAGAAAAAGTGGCGGCATTTTGGTTTGAAAGAACAATACATCGTGTCGGAAAATCTGTTAAACAGAGAGTTTTCAGCTACAAGGCCAAATGAAAAATGGGTTACAGATATAACCTATCTTACCTTTAATAATAAGCGCATATATCTTTCAGTGATACTAGACCTTTACAATAACGAAGTTGTGGCCTACCAAATGAGCGAATACAACAATTTGAAATTAGTTACAGATACAGTCAATAAAGCCTTAAGAAAAAGAAAAGCCCACGAAACAGTATTACATAGCGACCGAGGTTATCAGTATACGTCAAAAAAATATAACCAATTACTTAAAAAGCACAAAATAACTGTGAGTATGTCTAGAAAGGGAAATTGTTACGATAATGCATGTATAGAGAGCTTTTTTAGTCATTTTAAGGCAGAATGCTTTTATAGACATAACTTTTATGAAAAGACAGAAGTTTTTAAGGCTACTAAAAGATATATAAGCTATTACAATAACAAAAGATTTCAAAAAAGATTAAACAACCTTAGTCCTATTGAATTTGGAACTAAGGCTGCTTAATGAAAAGGCACCTAATCTATTACTGTCTACTTGACAGGGGTAAGACCAAATGATTATAGTACGTCATATATTTCTTAATCTCTTGTTTTAATTCAATAAAAGACTCGCAAGGTTTTATATGTGCTTCATCTTTCAGATGACCAAAAAACGATTCTTGTGGGGCGTTATCCCAACAGTTTCCTCTTCTTGACATGGATTGTCCAAGATTTAGCTATTTAACTAGCTTTTGATAGGTAGGACTTGTGTAGTGGGCTCCTTGATCTGAATGAATATATGCACCTTCAGTCAATCGAATCCTCTGATTCTTTTTTAGTTTATGAAGGGTTGTCGTTACGAGGTCTAATGTCATCTGTTCTGAAACATGGTAAGCTAAAATTTCATTGGTTGAGCCATCTAAAATTGTAGACAAATAGACTCTTTTATTCTTACCGTAAACTAAATAGGTGATATCTGTAAGAAGTGTTTTTCCTGGGGTGTTTTGTTTAAATTCTCGATTTAATCGATTCGGTACTACTCGATGTTCTTTTGTCGCTTTCAGCATTCTTTTATAAGGATTCGCTTTACGAACCGGACAGACAATCTCATATTTCTTCATGATTCTACGGATACGCTTTAAATTGTAGACAACTTGAAACTGACCCGCCAATGTCATCTTTATTTGACGAGCCCCTTTCTTTCTATTTCTAAATCGAAGTGCTTTTAATATGGTTTCTTTCACGATTTCATCTCGATCGCTCTTTTGTTTCCGTTGTTCTTGAGATGAAATCGAAAAATAATTATAGTATCCCGAACGGGATACACCAGCTACTTTACACAAATGACTGACCATATTTCTTAAGTTGTATTTTATGATGACAGAACGAATCAAGATGAATTTCTGACTAGATGGTAACGTTATTTCCTTCTCATCCTCCCTTCCATAAGTTTGATTTTTTTTAACAATTCATTTTCCGCCTTTAGTAAGTTTCGTTCGGCTTCTAAACGGGCATACTTCTCTTCTAACGTAAGCTCTCTCTCAAGAGTTCTTCCAGCGTTTTCGGTGCGTGTATCCCGCAAACCAAATACACCATTTTTTCTATAAGCAGCACGCCATCTACTTCCTGATGACATAACTCTTTTCATTCCAATCACATCTATATCAAAGCCACATTCTTCAAAAATATTTCGAGGTAGCTTTCCTTTTTCATTTTCCTCAATAAAAATACGCTTAAATTCCTCTGTATAAGTGATACCTTTCTGACTTACAGATTTTACGTATGGGTTACTCGATAAAATTTGAATTTCTCTTTCTGTAAATAGCTTTTTTGTCATTTTGAACATTCTCCGATCCCAATTTTCCTCTTATTATACAAGAAATACCCTATAGAATAGACTTTTCTTAAGTGTCTATTCTATAGGGTACATTTTAAATTAATAGTTGTCTTTTTGTGTAATAAAATTCACAAAATCTGAAGATATACAAACGACTAGAATACGTTATGGTTATTATTATAACAAAGATGAAGAGTATTGAGAATAAAAAGAATGTTATAATGAGCTTTGAGCTTTTTGTTAACAAAGTTTCGAAAATAAACTTTTTATAAAGGTTTCCTTTGAATATGATTATTGTATTTCGAGGGTTTCCTTATAAACCTTAGCTATATATTTTACAAAATCAATGACGGGATAGTGTATGAGTGAACGGTGCTGCGTAAAACAAATTCCTTCTTTTTCCATTTTGGAAATGAGTTGTTCAATTTTCAACTCTTTTTGTTGTATCCTATTATAATTTTGGTATACAATATTTTTCCATTGATAGGAGGAACCGTGAAAATAACTTTCTCCTTTTACCCTGTGACTAAATATTATTTCTATTTTTTCTCTACGTTGCTTTTCCTTCATATGCGCTTCCGTTGACTGCATGTTTATCGCCTCTTCCCTTTGTGCACGGTCTAACCGTGTAAATAACCCCATCATAGCCAATGTACAGTGATCTTGTTGGGAATTGTCGTTTAAGGCTATCTCATCAACTGTATATATTTTTCAAGCGCTTAATCTAGCATCTTGGATCTTACATCTAAATAAGTTGTTAGTCTGTATAACATACCATTACTCTTTTCAGTTTTTGCTACCAATAACAAAATTAGAAAGTAGTGAAAACGCAGGAAAGATTAATTGTTTATCAATCTTTATTATAAAACGATTCTTTATGGGCATGCACCTTTTTACAATCACCAAGATTTACAACATGACGAGTATCTTCATCCATGAATGTTATTCTCTATTTACTGATGATCGTTTTTTTATCTAGGCTAAGCAACATACCGTATGCCTCAGAACCCCTTTTATAAAAAAGGACAATATATGTAACGGTTCCCCTTTTGATTTGAAAAAATCATATAAAAATATAGTGCTCTTAAAGAGTTTTGTTACAAATTTGTTATGTTTGACTTAAAAAAAGGAAAGTAATATTTATTTGTAGAAAATTTTTAAGGATAAAAATGAATGTAAAAATAGAATGACTATCTATGATAAGAAAAGGGGGCACTTATATATGCTAACAAATGATTTAGATTTCCGATTAGAACCACGTTTAAAAGAACTGTATGAACAACATAAAATAAGAGCGCAGAAGATAGACTGGGGTTATCATGAGTTTTTACCATGGGATAAGGGAATGGACTTTAAAAGAGTTCCTTGGGATGAAAGTCAAGTTACTCTTCCTTCTGGTGTAATTACGGCCATTGAAACAGCTTTATTAACAGAAGTGAATTTACCATGGTTTACAACGTATTTATCTGCGACTTTTAAAGGGTCCCTTTCTGTTATTACAGACTTTATTCATACTTGGACTTCAGAAGAGGATCAACATTCGAATTTATTGGAGACATATTTACTACTCACTCGAAGTGTGAATCCCAAACGATTACATGAATTAAGAAAGTCAGTCGTTGAGGGGGGATTTGAGCCCGATTTTCACACACCAATCGAAGCAATGACGTATACGACGCTACAAGAACTTGCAACGATGGTGTTTTACAATAATGTAGCTAAGGTTGCAAGTAAGCATGATCCAGATCTTGCTACATTATTACGCCGTCTTGCAAAAGATGAAACTCTTCATTATGCATTTTATCGAGACGTCATTCGAACACATTTGGAATTGGAACCTAATTATTGCTATCATATTGCCAATGTGATTATGAATTTTAAAATGCCAGGTGCTGTCATGCCTGATTTTGAAAATCGAATGGCTGTGATTGCAAAAGAAGCTAACTATGGGCCACTACAATATTTTGATCAAGTACTTGATGTAGTGGTTGATTATTGGGGGTTAAAAGACTTACGACCAATTGCACCTCTAGCTGAAAAAGCAAGAATTGAGATTTTGGAGTACCACACAAGATTGAAAAAAATACGGGATCGATTTGGTCGTTTTCAAGGGGAAACTGATCTACGTTAATGAGTAGAGGTTTCAGAATATACGCGGGGAAATTCCCCTTCCCTTTATTGGAAATCTGACACGCTCCCAATTGTTTTGGTGCTGTTTTTATTTAATTTGATTTTTAAAGAAAAAGTAGTTGACACCAAAAATAATTTTATGATATTATAAAATATTTGATAAAAAATCACATATATGTTAAGGTTAAGAAGGTTACCATATATGGAGGTGGATTATATGTTTCAAATTGGCGATAACATTGTTTATCCAATGCACGGAGCAGGTATAATTGAAGCCATAGAAGAAAAAGAATTCTCAGGGAAAAAACAACAGTATTATGTCATAAAAATGTCAATCAGTAATATGCAAGTCATGATTCCTATGGGTAAAATATTAAGTTCGAGTATACGCCCAGTTACTGATATACTTGCATTAAAACACATTATACACATTTTTCAGCATGGAGAATCAGATAGATTACTGCCGTGGAAACAAAGGTATAAAGTGAACACGGACAAAATAAAAACGGGTGAAATACAAGAAGGTGCTGAAGTTGTACGTGATTTAATGCGTATGAAGAAAGAAAAAGCACTTAATACAAGCGAAAAAAAAATGTTGGATAACGCACATGAATTTTTGATTAGTGAACTAGGATTAATTAAAGGGATCACTGAAAATCAAATAAAAAGTTTCGGTTAAGGTTCATTATAGATAATGTATTACATCCCCTGAAAATATCCTGAATTTTTCGGGAATATGATTATTATTAAAAATAAATCATTTCAAAGACATTCAACTTCTTCAACTCACTTTTAGAGTAGGAACCTCTTTTGTTATTACTTCAATCTAATCCATTTTTATTTTTACATTTCTTTTACGAACGTTCGAAGTTTCATCAAATAACTCGATTAAATAGTCACTTGATTTTTGCAATCCTGATTCACACTGGCACGGACAAGGAGCCGTAAGGATGAAAGAGAGGTAGGGCTTTCATTGTTTTAGGTAATATACTATCTAAGTCATTATTTCTAGAAGAAAAAACAATCAATCTCACCGCTATCTTTAAGAGTTTCTTACATCTATTGAGACAGTGAATAGTAATTGTTTATCTTCTTTACGTAAAATTGATAAACGAACTGGTAACACCATATGGTCAACTACAAAAAATGGTTTCCAGACCAGGAAACCATTTTAAATTTCATTTACATAACAATAGTAAATTAAGCAGTAAGAAGGAGTGCACACATGAAAAAAATGTTAACAAAAGAATTAAGTAATGAATTAAAGAAGCGGGAAGGGATCATTTCTATTACGGTTGAGCCTTATGAAAAAATCGAAGTTGGTGGAATTCGTGTAGATGGACCAGCTGTTATTCTAATTAATCAAGAATAGCTAAAAATAGTTGAATGAACGAAGAAAAGGATCAGCCTTTACGAGAAGGGAAGATCCTTTTTGTTTGCTACAGCTAATATGGGATATACATAACTTTTATCTGATGTGTTGGGGTTAAAAGGAAGGAGAGGGTCGGGATTATCATGGTGGAAAGCTTAATATTGGTAGGATTTCTTTTTACGTTATATAAATTAGTTGATAAAAAAACAAACTAATTATTTAAAACGATATATTGTTTCCTTTTTAAGGGCAAGATTTATTTGAGAGTGAAATGGATAATTTAAAGGAGGAATTTAGATGGATGCAAGGAAAGAACGCATAAAATACGAGAAGATGTCAAAGAATTATGATCGTATTTATTTAGTTTCGTTTATCCTATTAATTGTACTTGTTTGTAGTAGTGTGATTATCATAGGAGCTACAGGAGGAAAATATGGAGTGTTTTTATTGTTAGCAATTTTACTTAACGCACGTATTACGAAAGAATCTCAGAAAAAGTATGAGCAGTATGCTAACAAAGGGCGTATTTAAAATGACACATGTCTTGAAAAGAACAACCTGAATGTACATTCAAAATATCCATATATCATCACCTATTAACTAGTAAAAGTAACTTTATATAAATAATTTTTTAGCAATTTAGAAATAGAAACCGTACCTTATTAAAATGTTATTTCCGTTCCTATAATGAATTATCCTTCTAGCATATTTATAAGATTTATATCATATATTAGGAGAAAGAATGCAAGTTAGAAAGGAGTCTTATAGAATGAGTTATTCGGAAAGAAATGACTTGAGTGAACAACATATGGTAAGTACACCCAATCCCTACGTATATCAGACATTACAATCAGTAATTGGTAAACATGTGGTTATTGAAACTGTAAGAGGTAATGTAAGAGGAAAGTTAAAAGATGTGAAACCAGATCATTTGGTCATTGAAGATACGGTGCCATATATTGTACGCATTCAACAAATTGTATGGATTATGCCAAAACAATAATCAAATTACATCTAATTTAATTTATAACAGATCGGCGTCATAGACGACCCAATAAAAACACAGGGTTTTATCTCTGTGTTTCTTCAAGTTTTCGTTTTTGAATATATGCTTGAGCATGAATAATTTCTTTCTGAAGCTCTTTTAATTCTTTCATAGATTCTGATTCAATAGCCATGTAAGTAGTAACTAAACTGATCATCATATCCATCTTCTCTACTATATTTTGAATGACCTGTTCAGATTGCTCTTTTTTAGGGTGTTGTATTGCTATTAATACATTTTCTATATAATTGTTCTTTCTTTGCTGGATATCATTAATAAACTGTTTTGTGTTTGAGTTCATTTGTTTTTCCTCCGTTTTGCATATACTTCTATTCTATCATATTTGAATAGAAAATATTGGATCCCCCTAAATTCACATCTGTCTCGTACATCTCCTCAAATATACAAACTAATTCCTTAACGTACAGAGAACTAATCGAAATGTGTCATTTTTATGTCTAAACGTATAATTTTCTTTTTTTGATATGGTGACCCCATGTCCATCAACTTAAAAATTTTATAGCACCCCAAAATAAAAAATTGTACCTTTTCACCTGGAGATGCCAATTTTCTCGTTTTGGGGTATTTGCTTTTCTTAGCTTGATTGTGATGGGGCGGAACCCCTATTAAAGACATTTCCACTTCTAAAATAGAAGGTACTTGCAATTTCAGTACGAATTCCAGTTGAATTCGTGTTACTTAATCGTTCCCATCCCGCCAATTTTAATCTTAACCTTGACGTTTACATCGCCCTTTGCTAATTCATTATTCCATTTATTTTGGACTTTTTTCCATTCTGGATATGTGTAAGTTCTTGCATATCCTCCAAGCCCAATAGGGTCGATTTTGGCAGTTTGCATTTTTTGTATTAATTGCTTGAAATCAGCTTCCAGCTTAGTTTCAATCGCTTTTTGTAATTTTACTGCGTCCTTTTTTGTATTAAACGAAAAAAGCCGTTCTGTAATACCGATTCTCATCTTTACATCTACATTAAATATAAAATGATTATCATAGCTTGCCTTTGTCTTTACTTTAATACCATTGGCAGTAAAACTTATCCAATCTTTATCTTGGCTATCCGACTTTAGCTTAATTGGAATTGTGAATGGAAACTCACCTGTAGTTCTTTGTTGCAAAATGCGTAATAGTTTGGTTTCATCAGATTTTAGCGTTAATTTATACTTTCCTTTTTCATCCAATAAAGCTGTACCTGTCACCCATATTTTATTCTTTTTTTTCACCTCAGTAATATTTGCTGTTACCCCTTTGTCTGCTCTTTGTTCATATAGTTCTTGAAGAGTTGTTTTTACTGTGATATTTCTTAAAGAAGCGGTATCAACTAGTTTTGTTAAATATATAGGAAGCCGCGGCTTATCTTTTGGGCTATAGAAGATGACGTCCGAAACAGGTCCATCTACAGCGACAACCCTTGCGGTAACTGTATTTTTGGGATCTCGGTAAAATGGATCGAGGTGATTTTCCCAGTTTTTTCGTTTCAGTAGCCTTTTTCCAACTAAAATAACCTGTGTTTTACTTCCCGCGGTAAGCGCCATAACCGTAGCATCAAATTGCTCTCTAGATTTTCGAACCGTAGCAGATTTCACACCAGTAGTTTCTTCTTTTATCTTTGCTTCTTTATTGAAAACAGGGCTAGATATATACACTAATAAATTATCATTACGATCTAAATCAATACCAAGAACAAGAGTAAGAGAAACATCTTCAACATTTGTTTGATCAAAGCATCCAGTCATCATGAACACCGATAATAAAATACAACATAGTACTTTTCTTTTCAATGTATCCTCCCCTGGCGAAACTTCTCATATAGACAGCAGTACAGCCATAAAATGATAGGTAATATATAGGTTAATCCTAATCCAGCATTCGAAAATACCTGTTGCCAAATTTCGGCTTCATTCCAACTAGGATGAGTCCAAAATATGATGCCGATAATGAGCAATAAGAGAACAACTACATGAGAGCTATGATCTTGTTTTCCAAGTAATTGGCTTGAACAAAATACAGAACAGTATAGGGCAGGAATCCATGATGTGGAAACAATGGTTAAGTAAACAGCCAATAAAATCATGTCAAAACGTTCTAAAAAACGAAATTCAATTACTTTCACTAAATTTAGTACCGGTTGATTATATTGCGTAATGCTATCAGGGCTAAAATAAGCAAAACAAACAATAGTAGTAAATAAATAAAATAACATCGTTAATGTGTTTGCAATAACCATTCCATGGACTGCATACTGTTTTTTTTGTAAAAAAGGATATAAAAAGAAAGCAATATCAAACCCTAAATAAGCAAAAATAGTGTTCGGTACAGCCGTTAATACAGGTTTCCATCCTTCTTTTAATAGCGGAAAGAAGGGCATCCAACTTCCGTTCTCTTTAAGCGGTATCAAAAAAAACAACGGAATCCAAAGCGCCATATAAAAAAAAAGTTCGGAGTATCGCCCTATAATACGAGGACCGTTACGCGCAACAAAAAAGGTAGGAATCGAAAACAAAAAGATAACGATATAGTCAGGCGTTTTCGGAAGAAGCCATCCCTTAAGAAAAAGCATAGCGTTTACAAGAACGATACAAGTATAAAAAGCGAAGTACATCATGTAAATAACAACGAATGCTTTCCCTACTATTTTTCCAAACAATCGTATAAGAATGTCATAAATCGTGTCCTCGGGATATCTTGCAGCAGTTTTCACGATAAAAACACCTGATATTGTGGAGAATATCCAACCAATCAATATAGCTATCCATCCATCTGTTCCAGCGTTTTCTGCAAGCACGCGCGGAAGTGATAAAACGCCAGTGGCCACCTGCATTCCATTGATTAAAACAATATACTGCATAAGAGTGATGTCATTATAGGCATACTTTTTCATGATTTCACCTTTTATTAGGATTCTTTCCTTGTCGAATAGATTGAATGGTTCCATTACCCTTAGGACTCCTTCTTATTGCCCATAAAGGAAAGCGTAAAAAAGCATCTTTCATATCTGCAAAGCGAAACGGTGCTAATGGCGTTCCGTAAGGAGTACCTAGCGATTCAAGACTGATTAGATGTCCAATTAAAGTCATCCACCCGATAACAAGTCCAACAATTCCAAATAAGGCAGCTGCTAGCATCATCGGAAAGCGTAAAAGTCTTACTGCCGCTCCCATATCATAATTAGGGATAACAAAAGAAGAGATGGCTGTAATAGCAACAACAATAATCATAATGTTGCTTACAATTCCCGCCTGAACAGCCGCCTGTCCAATGACAATACCACCTACAACTCCAACTGTCTGACCGATCGGAGTAGGTATCCGTAAAGCCCCTTCTCTCATCGTTTCCAATGTTATTTCCATAAGTAATGCTTCCATAACTGGAGAAAAGGGTACGCGCGTTCTTGATTCTGCAATAGATAAATACAGCTCTACAGGAATAACTTCAAAATTAAAGGAAATAAAAGCAACATAACTCGCAGGCAAAAATAAAGCAATTATAAAGGAGATAAAACGAAGCATCCGAATAGACGAAGCAACTAGCCACCTTGTACCGTAATCATCCACTCCTTGAAAAAAGGAAATAAAATTTGTTGGAGCAATTAACACATTAGGCGAATGATCCATTACAGTTACAAATCTGCCCTGTAGAATGTGAGATACTGCCAAATCAGGTCTTTCAGTTAATATAAATTGTGGAAACGGTGAGTACGGGTTATCTTCAATGAATTCTATAAGTTCCCCATTACTAGCAACAGCGTCGACTGTAATATTATGAATCCGTGTTTCTAATTCCTTCAGCACATCTTCAGAAGCTACATCTTTCAAATATAAAATAGAAATCCTCGTTTTGCTTCGTACACCAATTACTATTTCTTTTACCGTTAATTCACGATGAGGAATATACCTTCGAATCATTGCGATATTTTGATTTCTAATTTCTGTAAATCCTTGATGCGCACCTTTTAGAGCTATTTCGTTATGAGCGTCTTCAACATTTCTTTGTGGCCATCCTTTCGTATCCAATTGATGTGCTGTTGTTCGACTGTGGATTAATAAAACACTATCTCCTCCAAAAATAGCATTTTCAATCTGACTCCACGTATTAATAATTTTGATTTGTCCTAATGGAATTGGAAGTTCCGTATTGGTATCAAAATCACTATTCATCAAAGGACTTAGAACATGATTTTGAATCAATTCTTTATCTGTTAATCCAGACAAATATACTAAAGCGGCTTCTAATCCATCTGCTTTTATTTGAAACCGGCGAATCACTAAATCAGGTGCTTGACGAAATATATTCTGAATATCAGCTATGTTTTTCGATAAATCAGCGCCTAAGAGGGAGTCTTCAATATTTTTTTTCTGAAAATGAGTATTGTCTCGTATTGAAAATGACTTAGGATTGTCTCTATATTTTAAACGCTTCAAAAATTTAGCCATGATTCCCTCACTTTCTATGTACCTTTTATAGTACGTTTAGTATGCATATAGTAAGAAAAAATATCCTAATAACCAGCGAGGTAACATGAGAATTATTACTGTAAAGTTTTTGGGGCATATTTGGGGTCACTATACATCACCATCAAGTTAAGATAAATTTGTATCCATATAGCGAAAAAATCGCTATTCTTTTTGTAGAAATATGCAGAAAGGATGGCATTTTTTATGAATCTTTCGATTCAAGATGAACTCCAATTATTTGCTGAGGAATTATATCAATATTTTACTCCTTCATTTTTAGAAGAGCTTGCTAGAGAGTTAGATTTTGTTCAACGAAAGCGCAAATTTTCAGGACATGACTTAGCCACTATTTGTGTTTGGATGAGTCAACGGATAGCGAGTGATTCTTTAGTTAGACTGTGTAGTCAACTACATGCAGCTACAGGAACTCTTATTAGTCCAGAAGGACTAAATAAACGGTTCAATAAAAAAGCTGTTTGTTTTTTAAAACATGTTTTCTCTGCATTATTAAAAAATAAAGTTTATGAAACTTCAGTGATTCCAAGTTCTTCACTAACCCATTTTCAACGAATTCACATTTTAGATGCAACGATTTTTCAAGTGCCAAAACACTTAGCTAGTGTGTATCCCGGTTCGGGTGGTTGTGCACAAACAGTAGGTATAAAGATTCAATTGGAATATGATTTACATAGTGGGCAGTTTTTAAATTTTCAAGTTGAACCAGGGAAGAATAATGATAAAACCTTTGGAACAGAATGTTTAGCGACATTACGGCCTGGCGACCTTTGTATTCGAGATTTGGGTTATTATTCACTGGACGATTTAGATCAAATGGACCAACGTGGGGTATATTATATATTGCGGCTGAAATTAAATAATATGGTGTATATCAAAAATGAGTTTCCTGAATACTTTCGAAATGGGACAGTAAAAAAACAGTCTCAGTACATCAAAGTTGATTTAGAACACATTATAATACCTTAAAACCAGGACAGGTCTATGAAATAACAGATGCTTATATTGGAAAGGATAAAAAACTATTTACACGCGTTATTATATATCGATTAACTGAAAAACAACTTCGAGAACGTAAAAAAAAACAAGTGTATACCGAAAGTAAAAAGGGTATTACGTACTCAGAGAAAAGCAAACGATTAGCTGGTATGAACATTTATGTTACCAATACACCTTTGGAATGGGTTCCGATGGAACAAATACATGATTTTTATTCCCTCCGCTGGCAGATTGAAATTATCTTTAAAACTTGGAAATCCTTATTTCAAATTCATGATTGGCACAATATCAAACGAGAGCGATTAGAATGCAACATTTATGGAAAACTCATCGCTATTTTTTTATGTTCTTCTAGGCGTCCCACCCCATGCCCATCAACCTAAGGTTTTGGTGTCCCCCCACAACGATAAAAATAAACTTGGTTGCCATAAAAAACATCACGTTTTCATTCTGAAAGCATTATAGAAGTTTAACCTAATGATTATATAGCAGGTACTAATTATTAAAGAAAAAATGCAATCGGATTAATCGCTACATTAATAAAGATAATTCAAATAAAAAAACACCTTTCATTAATATGAAGTGAACTGAAGTGAACCCGAATAGTGGTACATGAAAAAAACACCTCCTGAATTCGCATACTAAGTATGCAAATTCAACGGAGGTGTTTTTCATTTGAATTATAGTTCATCTTCTTCAACTTTTGTACTGTTATACTTACTATATCCATATATACATAAGCCGAAGAATACTCCGCCCATACTATTTATAGTAAGTTCTCTCATGGTAATCGCTTCTCCAGAAGGTAAATATGTTAATAAAGTAAATACAACAAAGAAAATAAATCCTGAGAATATCGAATTACGAACTAACATTTTATTATTTGATGTATAACGTATATATATTTTTTTGATCCGCATCATCATAACGATATAAAATGATGTTGTTAATAAAATAACTAAGGCTAGAATGCCAAGTGATGTAATTTCTTTGTTTAAAATCAAATCATATAGCATAGCTCCAAAACAGATAAAAAGAGCTAACATCCCAGCGTTTGCCATTATTTCGAAGGCTGTATTTTGTTCTCGTTCATCAACAGAAGTACCTCTACCAAAAAGATATAATTTTAGTAACTTAGACATTAATCTTCCTCCCAAAATAAATCATTTAATGTAACACCTAAACTTTTGCAAATCTCAATACATAATTTCAAAGATGGGTTGTATTCGCCTTTTTCTATTAGACCGATTGTCTGTCTACTTACATTCGTTAATTTTGCTAATTCCCCCTGTGTCATACCCTTTTCAAGTCGAATTCGCTTTACTTTGGTAAGCATATTAGAAGCCTCCAATATATTTGTTTCTTTTGTAATATATATATTACATTCGTCATGTATATATGTCAATAGTTAGAAATTTTAACACCTTATATTTCCGGGGATATCCCTATACGAATCAACTTTATAAATTTGTATCTATAAAATGAAAAAAACGCTATTCTTTTTGTAGAAATATACAGGAAGGATGGCGTTTTTGTATGAATTTATCGATTTTAGATGAACTAGAATTGTTTTCTAAAGAATTACAACGATATATGTCACCACATGTTTTAGAACAGTTAGCTAGAGAGATAGGATTTGTTCAACGAAAAAGTAAATATCGGGCACAAGATTTAGTGGCTCTATGTGTTTGGTTAAGCCAAAATATAGCTCATACTTCATTGACACAGTTATGTAGTCGCTTAGAAACGAATACAGGTATTTCTATGAGTCCAGAAGGACTCAATCAACGATTTAATTCTCAGGCTGTGCAGTTTTTACAACAAATATTAACCTATTTACTCCACCAACAACTCTGTACATCTAGTAAGATTTCAACTTTATATACAAACCATTTTCGCAGTATTCGTGTATTGGATTCTACACATTTTCAGATTCCAGATAAATTTGCTTCTAGCTATCAAGGTTCAGGCGGTAGTGGTCATAGTGCTGGTGTAAAAATTCAATTAGAGTACGATTTACTTAGTGGCCAGTTTTTACATGTTCATGTAGGGTCTGGAAAGCACAATGATAAAACTTATGGTTCTACTTGCTTAACGTCTCTTCAACCGCACGATGTATGTATACGTGATTTAGGATATTTTGATTTGAAAGATCTGCATACGATAGACGAGTGTGGTGCTTATTTTATTTCACGATTAAAGCTCAATACTCGTATATATCAGAAGAATAGAGAGCCTGAATACTTTCAAAATGGAACAATAAAAAAGCACTCTGAGTACGTCCAACTAGATATGGAGCAATTCATTGACCAATTACAGTCTGGTGAAACATATGAGATTCCTGAGATTTATATTGGAATGTATCAAAAACTTCCTGCAAGACTTATTCTGTATAAATTAACTGAAACGCAAATGAAACGTAGACAAAAGGACTTAGCCTCTAAAGAACACAAGAAGCAAATCACCTATAAAGAACGCAGTAAGCGACTTAGTGCAATCAACTTTTACATTACGAATATCCCTTCTGAATACCTACCAAGGGAACAAGTATACGATTTTTACTCCTTACGATGGCAAATTGAATTGATATTTAAAACATGGAAATCATTTTTTCATATTCATCATTGTAATTCTGTAAAATTAGAACGGCTAGAATGTCATTTATATGGACAATTAATTAGTATCCTTCTTTGTTCCTCCACTATGTTTCAAATGCGTCAATTACTCCTCACCAAGAAGAAACGAGAGCTGAGTGAATATAAAGCGGTTTATATTATTAAAGATTACTTTCTACTTCTTTATCAAGCTCTACAAAAAGATACTCAAGAACTATCAAAAATCTTGCTTCGTTTGTTTAATTTTTTACAGAAAAACGGAAGGAAATCTCATCGATATGAGAAGAAAACAGTCTTTGATATATTGGGTGTCATGTACAATTGTTTCGTTACTCATAATCATGTAGCTTAATTTAAAAATGAAACCCGTTAGGGTTTATTTGGTATGCAGATTTTTAGATAGCTGATATCAACTCTTTAGAAAACAGAAAAAATCTAGTTGAACGGACTTTTACTTAATCTTAGCTTGATGGGCATGGGGCGCGACCCCAACTTATCGTCTAGTTATGACAGCCTTTTTATTTTTGATTCTTGTTTTGTTCCTTCGACCAATAGGGATGCCAACAAGAAAAGATATCCCATTTTTAATAGTTTTTGGTGTATGTAACTTTGCATTAAGCTATTTATGCCTTTATTACGCCACAATTTTGAGTTCTGCAGCAATCGTAACATTGGTTTTTTCATTAAAGGTGATTTTGACCCCGATTGCCCTTCGGATTTTTTTAAAAGAAAAGTTACATTCACGCGTTTTGGTTGGGGGGATTTTTGGTGTATTAGGCGTATGTATTCTCATCTATCCGAATTTGAACAACTTTCAAGGGTCCAATGACATAAAAGGAATTATGGTTGCGATCTTAGGTACGCTTATTACAGCAGTAGGTGATGCCAGCTCGGCACGAAATGCAAGTCACAAGGTGAATCCTATCTATGCAAATGCCATTGGATTTACAGTGGGAAGTATATTGATGGGAGTAATTGTATTATTTCAAGGACAAGAATTTATATTTCCAACATCGTTTTCATATTTATTTGGGTTGCTATATTTAACTCTGTTTGCTTCATTTGTAGCATGGTTATTCTATTTGAAGCTTGTAGAAAAAATTGGAGGAGCTCAAAGTGGCTATATGGTTGCACTTTTCCCGGTAATTGGAGGAATAGTTTCCGTTTTAATCGGTGAGTCAGATCCATCATTGTATTTGTTTGCTGGGTGTTTTTCTAGCTGTATTGGCGCTGCTATCGCATTAGGGTTTAGAACTCGGAAGCAAGTTGCGAAATTACCTCTAAAAAGAGTTAATTAAGAAGGAATAAGTGTTGTGAACTTGAAAATAGAGCTCATTTATTTGGTATGTAAAACTTTAAAGAGCTTATACTAGATCTTTAGAAAAAAGAAAAAATCTCAAGTGAAATTAAACTTATATAATCTTAGCTTGATGGGCATGGGGTAGCGTCACATCGCTATCAAGCTAAGATTTTTAATTAACCCCATAACGAAAATTTTATGCATCGTTGACTATTGATAATGATAGGTTATGTTATGTTAATTAAAATTGTATGGGTGATATATCATAAGTATTTGTATTTCAAGTTATATATTGGTATGATAACCTGGTTAATTTAGGGAAATGAAGGAGGAGGAACATGGATTTAATCAAAGAAGTGACTTTATTAAGATATCAATTTAGACTTATGCAAAGTATGATTCAGTCAGATGAATTCCCATTTTATAGATTTGCTATAGATTATGAATTTGAAGAAGAACAAGTAAAGACTTTAAGGGGTCCCGCCAACCAAATGACATAAAACCCACGATAAGACATTTTTTGGAAAAGAAAAAGCCGATTTTCCTACGTTAGGGGTTACCATACATATCCATCAACTTAAGAACTCATTACAGCCAACTGTAGATGAATATTAATTATTTTTTCACTAGACTAACCCATACATGATAAAAATGTACATGACAAATAGAACCTATAGGGTCTGAATTTTTGATACTATGCAGCTCGATCTTGGCACATGGTATAATTGTATATGACACCTTACGAATAAAAAAGACCACCTCATATAAGATGGATTCCACTTTCTTGCTATTCAAAGAAATCATCATACCCCGCATTATAAATACCGATAACGGTTAGTTTGTACTCTTGATCTCCATATTTTTTTCTCTTCTCACGAACAACAGAGCTGTTTCAAAAGCTCCCTCTTAGCAGAAGTTTACTTTTGTGACAGCTCCAGTTACTCTATATATTATTTATTGCTTGTTTCTACTTGCTTGGCCTCTGTTGTTTCAGCAGCTTTTGTCAGCTTTCCTTCTTTTTCAAGCTGAGCAATTAGTTCATCTAACGTGATCCCTTTTTCTTTAGCCATTTCTTCTAAGTTGACAGTTTCACTGGACTTAGTATTTTCCCACATGTCGTTGTTGCTCGCAGCATATGCAGATCCTCCAACAACAGATACCCCTAGCACAAGTGTAGCAATTATTAATTTTTTCTTCATATTAAATTCCTCCTAGAATGTTTTTAACCTCTACCATACGATAGATAGATTCTATAATATTACAATTGAGCCTGCTTGCCTGCATCCTTTCTATTTGATGTTACCAGTATATAAAAATCCATGTTAAATCCTTGTTAAGAGAAACACTTCTTAAAAATTCACAAAAAAAGGCTTTAAATAAACAGGTTCAACAACCATTCAAAGCCTTTTTCATTTTATTATTTTATTTTACCAAGTGTAATTTCGAAACAAGTACCGCCGTTCTCATTATCCGTAACTACGATGTTTCCATTGTGCTTGGTTATGATATTTTGCACAATGGAAAGTCCCAAGCCTGAGCCACCCCATTCACGAGAGCGTGATTTATCCGCTCGGTAAAACGGCTCAAATATATTCTTTTTTTCCTCATCGGGGATACCAATTCCCGTGTCTTTAATTTCAACCATTACCTGCTTTTTATCCGATTTAACTTTAATCATTACCTTACCACCGTCGATATTGTATTTAATACCATTTTCAACAAGGTTATAAAACGCTCGATAAAGTAAATCTGTATTTCCGTAAAACACTATCAGCGCAATCCAAATATAGTTTAACCTCTTGTTCATCAGTAATATTTGTTAAAAAACTAAGAATTGAAAGTTTTTTAATTTTTTTACAAATAGCACACAAAAATGACATACTTCTAGACTATTTTTAGATAGAGGAATTATTTTTTGAAATGGTTACTACATATAAAGGAGACTTCAAAATGGATATGGATTCATATTATTGGGAAATGGTTAAGAAAAATATTGGTGTGTATTCTGAACAGGAACAAGAATGTCTTCGAAATAAGAAGGTCATTATTTTTGGACTAGGGGGAGTAGGTGGATATGAAGCAATTCTGTTTTCGCGAATGGGAATAGGGCATATTACCGGTGTTGATCCCGATGAATTTGAAGTTTCTAATATTAACAGACAAATGTTAGCGCTTTCTAGTGTTGTAGGTGAACCAAAAGCAAAAGTTGCAGAACAGGTTGTAAAAGATATACATCCCTATATATCAACAAACTTTATACAAACAAGAGTAGATGAAGATAATGTAATCGAGCTTATAAAAGGGCATGATATTGTAGTAGAAGCCGTAGATGATATGCCTTCAAGAGTTATTATACATAGAACAGCTAGAGAATTAGGCATACCAAGTGTGGGGATGTCAGGTAGCCCCCCAACACGAGGATTTGTTTCTACATTTTTCCCAACCGGAATTCCTTATGAAGAAGCATTAAACATCTCAAGTGTCGGATGCAAATTAACAAATCAAGAATTAAGACAACAAATTGCTGATATAAAGAAAAGTCGAGCTTGGTATTCTGTGGAGAAAGGCGCACCAAAAGAGTGGGCGCAAGATTTTTGTGATGGAAAAGCAGGCTGGATTATCACACCGATGCGTGCTCATCTATTGTCACTATTTAGCTTTCATGAAGCAATACAAGTTTTAACTGGTCGTGAACCTCTAGCTAGAGCGCCTAAAGGCATTGTAATGGATTTAGATAGTCATATCCCGGTTCAAGTAAAAGAAGTCCCAAAGGGTGGATGGGATTATAAAACACTGTAAGGAGGAATATAACTTGTTAACAAAAAATAATGATATGCAAAATATATATGAAGAAAGTTTTACGCGAAATATTGGTGTTATCTCTGTAGCAGAGCAGGAGAAATTAAAAAATTCTCGAGTTACTGTAGTTGGAGCAGGGGGCGTAGGAGGAATTACACTCATCCAATTGGCGCGAATGGGTGTGGGTTTTTTACATGTTATTGATCAAGATGTATTTGAAGCAAGCAATATCAATCGACAAATGCTAAGCTCCAACAGTAAATTAGGACAGCCGAAGGCAGATGTTGCTTTAGAAGTTTTGCAAGAAATTAATCCATTAT
Source organism: Bacillus sp. JJ783 (assembly GCF_036963225.1). Classification (NCBI taxonomy): domain Bacteria; kingdom Bacillati; phylum Bacillota; class Bacilli; order Caryophanales; family Bacillaceae; genus Bacillus; species Bacillus sp. JJ783. The sequence goes on from NZ_JBALMG010000067.1 coordinate 48,125, forward strand.
TACAAATAGAGATAACGAAAGAATTTGTTACCGAGGACAATGCATTAGAACTTCTAACGAATACAGATGTCATTATAGATGCAACTGATAATTTAGTAGCGAGAGTAATTATCCATCGTACAGCTCAAAAATTAGGGATTCCTTCTATTTGGATTGCAGTTACACCTCCCTTTAGAGGTGGCGTCATGTCTTTAACTCCTGACTCTACGCCTTATGAAATCGCGTTAGGATATCCGTCTTATCAACAAGAGCTAACACCAGAAATGCAAAATAAAATTCATAAATTAAAAGATGGACGTGCTCTTCATTCCGTCAAGCATGGTGCGGATGAGAAATGGGCAAATAATTATGTACAAGAAGATCGTCCATGGGCTGTGCTGTCTCCCGTTGCGAATATCGTAGGCATTCTAGCAAGCTTTGAAGCATTTAAATTTATAATAAATCGAGAAGACTTAAAACCTGTAATAAGTCCAAATTTAATACAAATTAACCTTGCAAATCAAAATATGGTACATGTGTCTGTACCTGAAAATGATAGTTGGGATTATACAACATTATAGATGAGGTAAGAGAATATGCTTCCTTTTTTGTTACTGGGGATTATTGTTACACTCGCTCTACTTGTTAAGGATTATGCGCTAGCTGGTGCGGCTTGTTTATTAGGAGTTTTACTTGCTGTTGGACAAAAAACTTTATTACATCTTATTCAACAATATTCTTTTACAATTGGTATTTTCTTTCTGATGCTATTCCTTTTAGTACCAATTACATCTGGAAAGATTACAAGTGAACACGTAATAAAATTAATTACCTCTCCTATCGGATTAGGATCCATTCTAGCAGGTTTTACTGTGTCATATATAGGAGGAAAAGGTGTAGGAGTTCTACCTATGAATCCTATGATATTGTTAGGTGTCTTAATAGGTACTCTTATTGCCGTATTATTTACAAAAGGGTTACCAGCCGGATTAATTATTGCGGCTGGAATCATAGCTATCATTTCTATGAAATGAAAGGAATATTCTAAATGAAGATAAAATGGACACATATTAGTTTAGTAGGGATTTTTTTGATAATACTTATGTCTAGTTGTTCTAATATCAAAGAAACCTCTCAAAATGATCAAACTTCTAAAGTGGTAAAACAAGAATTAGAAATTCAGCAAGGAGAAGAAAATTTATTTTTACTTCATAAAAACTTAAATAATAAAAAACAGTATACATCTGATGAAATCATTTTATTTTTAGAACCATTTAGTGTACCTACAGCTCAAGCATTTGATGTACCAAAATTTTCATGGATGGATGAGTATGCCAGAAAAGGGTATGATACTTGGGCTATGGATTTCAGAGGGTTTGGTCGTTCTTCTCGCCCTAAAGAAATGTCAGATCCTCCTGCCCAAAACCGTCCGGTTATTCATTTGAATGATGCAACTAAGGATCTAGAAACAATTGTAAATTGGATTAAAAAGAAGAGAAACGTAAAAAAAATTCATATTGTTGGATGGTCATATGGAGGTGTTGTGGCTGGAAATTATGCAATATCCCATTCTCAAGATATTAATAAACTTATTTTATATGGATATATGCATGGGTTCACACTTCCTATGATGACACAGCCTTTCGAAAACCCACTACAACCTAATCAGTTTAATCCTGAAGCACCAGCTTATCAAATGGTGGACTTTGATAAAGGAATGCATCATTGGCATATGATGATGGGAAATAAAAAAATTGTTACAAACGAAGCAATGGATGCCGTAAAACAAGTTTTTATTGATTCCGATCCTATGAGTAAGAAAAATAATCAAACGATTCGTCGACCAGTCGGTCCACTTGAAGATTTATTTTATATTTGGAAAAATCAGCCCCTATATGATGTATCTAAGATTACCACTCCATTACTTGTCATTTACGGGGAAGATGACATATTTGCAGACCGAAATATGATGTCAAAATTAACAAGTACAAAACAAAAAAAAGAAGTAGTAATCCCTGATGCTACACACTGGGCTGTTTATGAAAAGAATCGTAATACCCTATTCGAACAAACATTAAACTTTATAGAAGCGAAAGAAGGCAAACAGGAATGAAAAAGGGTTTAACAATATTAGATGCTACCTTGCGTGAAGGAGAACAACAATGTGGTATTCGTTTCTCCAAGGAAGACAAAATTACATTACTTCACATGTTAGAGGATTTTGGAGTAAGTCTTATCGAAGTTGGACACCCTGGCATCTCTGAAGAAGAAGAAGAGATTTGCCGAGAAGTTGCAGCATCTGCAAAGCACGCCGAAATACTTATGCATGCTCGGGCGAAAAAAGAAGAAGTTCATGCGGCTTATCGTGCTGGTGCCGATTGGATAGGAATCTGGGCGTCTATTAATCCTATTTCTTTACAAACAAAGTATACCAATCGATCAAAAGATTATGTTATTAATCAGGTGAAACATGCTATTGAAGAAGCAAAATCTTTAGGAATGAAAATCCGTTTTACTATTGAAGATGCTTCACGAACGGAATGGGAAGATATCGCCTACATTGGACAGATTGCACATATAGCTGGAGCAGATCGAATCAGTTTAGCAGACACTGTAGGAATTTGGGAGCCAGGTCAGTGTGCGACAATCGTGAAGAAATCTGTTGAGACATTCCCTTGTGAGATTGAAGTTCATCTTCATAATGATTTAGGATTAGCCATGGCAAATGCTCTTGCTGCAATCGATTCAGGGGCATCTGTCATTGATGCTACATTGTGCGGAATAGGTGAACGTGCTGGGATTGTTGATTTGCTAAATTTATCAGTATTTTTATCTCAAAAGCGTAATCTACAATGCTTTAAACTACAGATGATTCCTGAATTAACGCACTCTCTCCAATTAGCTACTGGTTGTCAAGTAGATCATTGGAGACCGATTATTGGAAAGAATATATTTACTCATACTGCATCCTATCATATACAAGCTGTTCAGCAGAATTACTCAGCATACGAGGGCATTCAACCTGAAATGATAGGAAGAGTAAGGAACATACAACAAAAACATATAGAAAGAAAAGGGCCTCGGCTTTCAAAGTCTCTCCGAGTTAGTAAACCATTTGTAAAAGGAGCATCTGAGCTTTTATATCATCGTGATGGTCCAGGAGAGCGTTGGGTACAGATGGATTATAGAACTGATGAACGTGCTTCATTTTATGTAATACAGCGTGTATTTTACGACGCCCATATGGATGAGAACTTAGAAGGACATGTAGATACTCATGCACATCATTGTGATAGTGCCTTTATTTTTTGGGGGAATAGAATAGATGGTACAGGTCTCATATGTGAAGTTGAAATTGAAGGAGAATTGCAAATAATTGAAAGTCCAGCATCTGTTTTTATTCCATCGGGGTTAAAACATAGGTACAAATACCTTTCGGGTACAGGAACATATACAAACATCGTACTAGCACCTAATTATAATTCTAGTTTGTTAGAGGAAAACTCATCAAAAGTATTTGTATATTAGTAAAATATAAAAAAGTTTTTATTTCTGTTATGATGATGTTTTAGTAAACCATCTGACTGATAAGAGTATAAGCAGCCTCAATGTTCTTTATGTGAAAAAAGAAAAAACAGATAGAATGCAATATGTTCTTTGAATTCTATCTGTTTTTTGAATGGCCCCAAAAAGAAAGAATCGTTGCCGTGCCCCTGTTAAGCAATTATTATCAAAAAAATTCCATCCTTGAAGGCATATATCTATGGTCACTGATTTATGCTTACAAGTGCCAAACACTTATAGTAGTGTAGCTGTCACTTTGGGTGATAAATCGTAGTGCGAGACGCGCCCCACTTTTCCGTGATATCCTCACCATATCCAAAAAAGAAAATTGTACGTTTGGACACATTTCAACTTATTCTCTGTACGCTACAACATAAAATAGCCCCAAGGAAGGTGTTGCAAAAATCAACATATATGCAACGTTAGGAGCTCGAAAAATGAATTACGCATATATTCGGGTGTCTACTTTACAACAAGATTACACATTCCAGAAAAAAGAAATCCTTACATATTGTGAAACGAACCAAATTGAATTATTGGAAGAATGTATTTTTGAAGAAAAACAAAGCGGGAAAAATATGGAGAGAGAGCAATTCCAAATTCTGATGCAGCAACTACATCCAGGAGACACACTTATTGTTTATAAATTAGATCGCTTAGGTAGAAATCTTTCTGATATGATTCGGACTCATGAAAAACTAATCAAAGACGATATTGGTGTGATTAGTTTTTCATGATAACATTGATACGCGGAAGAAAGATGATATGACGACTAAAGTCATGGTTACAATCTTATCTTTATTTGCTGATATTGAACGAAACTATATACTGGAGCGAACACAGGCTGGACGTATTAGGTATGTAGAAAATGGCGGAAAACTGGGGAGAACTCCTAAAATCAATAAGTCTAAAACTGATTTGATACTCGAGTTACTTGATCAAGGAAAAACGAAACAGGAAATTGCTGATTTTTTAAATGTTGATCGAACTACTATTTATCGTACACTAAAACGAAATGGTTATTAGGAAAATTATTAATAACGAGTGCTATCTATGCATCTAATTTTGTTTTCAAAAATATTTGGCCATAAAAAACTGCACCTCTAATTGTTAGTTATGTCTAACAATTGGAGGTGCTACTTTTCTATCTATTTACACACGTACAGCTGTACCGCTTACCGCAACCATTAACATTCCGTCGCGTACCACTTCGTAGTCTACATCGATACCAACGATTGCATTTGCTCCTTTTTGCGTCGCAAGTTGTTTCATTTCTTCCATCGCAATGTCACGAGCTTCTTTTAATTTACTTTCATAAGCACCAGCACGGCCACCGACAACATCACGAACAGAAGCGAAGATATCACGTACGATATTAGCACCCATAATTGCTTCACCGTTTACGATGTCTACATACTCGATAATTTCTTTACCCTGAATAGTATTAGTTGTTGTTACGATCATTATTAACACGCTCCTATAATCTCTGAAAATTTATTTTCGTTTCTTATAATCTTATTATTCATTTATACTTGAATCGTCTTTTTTGTATGTAAGATTCGCCCTTAACGTACAATATTTTTTTGTCGTGTCGAGCTAAATATAGCATACATACAACAAGGGAATGCAGTATAGATCAGCATACAAGCATTCCCTTGTTATCATCATGTTATTATTTTAGTACGGCATTTTATGTCCCCACTTGTCAAAGTGATAATCTTTACCGTCGATGTTAAACCAAGCGTCTGCATAAAGTGAACCATCTTCTCTAGCACAATACCAAAGGTATCCGTATGCAAGAGGAAAAGGTCTATATCCACCACCAACTTGGAACCAGCCTGTTTTAGCTGCCCCATTCTCATCGAAGTAATAATATTTATTATCGATAGTTTGCCAGCCCGTTTGTGCTACGCCGTTATTGTCAAAATGGTATAACTTACCATCGATTTTTTCAAACCCTGCTTTGTTAACTGAGCCGTCTTCATGGAAATAATATCTTTTTCCGTCAATGTTGTCATAATCATTGAACGTATAATTGCGACCATTTGTGAAATAGTATTTCTTACCGTCTATTCTTTTCCAACCGGTATAGAAAGATCCATCTTCTAAACTATAATATTCCACTATTTTCTCTCTTTTGTTGATCCCTGTTTTAAAAATCGAACCGTCATGATTAAATGTTAATATTTTGTTGTCAAACTTAACATTAACAACGCTGTTTATAACTTCTCCATTTAGATTAGAAACTCTCTCAAGCACACCTTTATCGGAAAAGTGAAGGATGACCTCTTGATCTTCTATACGTATTTCCTTTTTATTTACATTGCAATTTTTGAAGTAGTAAATTTTACCATCTATTTCTTTTAAGCCTTCTTCAATAAACGCTCCAGAAGCATCGGAATAGTGTAGGCCTTCTCGATCTTCCTTCCATGCTGATTTTTTCACGGAACCATCATCATTGAAGTGATAGTACTTCCCATCAATCTGTGAGTCACTGCCATTTCCTGTGACCAATTTTCCATAAGTCGGCTCAAAATAATAAGTATTCCCCTTAATGTCATGCCAGCCTGTCAAAAGGGCTCCTTCAGCATCTGCAAAATGATAAGCAGAACCTTGGTTTACCCAACTGTTCTTTATTACATTTCCAGAAGAATCTTTTGCAATCAATTTAGTAGAATCTTTTTCATCAGCTACAAACTGTACTCTGTCATACTTCTGTCTCTCATTTTCTTTACCCGGATACCACTCTATTAACCAATTGTGAATTGCATTGTTGCTTTTATCATCGAAACGAATTTCAGAGCCGAAACCCTCACCAGTACCGAACTTTGAAGTATTCCTATCACCAACTAAACTTACTCCATTCTTGTTATTCAAACGGAACTGAACTGACCCACTTACATTATTTTCTACCTGAACAAGTTCAAACACTTCATCATCGCCAAGCGAATCGGAATATTGAAGTTCGTTTCCTTCTTTTCCTGAAAGGTATTTTGAACCTGTTTTTACGATTACTTTATTCGTTCCTTTTTTATAAGGGATAATTTGATAAGGTTTACCATCATTTAGTCTAATGTATGTCAGTAGCAGACCTGTCTCTATGACGTTAGTACGCTCCGCCAATACATCAGATAATCGATCATAATAATCTGCACGAGCTTTAGGATCATTATTAACATAGTTGTCAAGGACATCTTTAGATACGGGCTTTGAAGTCAATGTTATCAATTGTTTTTGCTTATCTGATAATTTATTTGCTATCTGATCAAATAGGTAATCTGAATTTCTAGCAATCACCGTCCAATCGCCAAAGGAGTCGCCGGAATATTTTTTGTAAAGTGGACCAAGAAATCTCGGGTTTTTACCAGATGCTTTTTCTACAAATGCATGTTCGCCTTGATTCATCACAACTCCGGTCTTTCCTTCGTCTAATTGTGCTTGTGTAATGTAAAGAAGATCGTGTTCTGAGACATTTGCTCCATTAGGGTTTAAATCTATAATTGCACCTGCTTCAGTAATTTTAAGCTGCTGCCCAGATCTTAGTTGATGAATTTCGATTTTTCCATTTGGATAGCGTACTTTAACTGGTTTAAGAAAATTCGAATCACCTTGTGTATGATACATGGAAATATTAAATTCCCCAGATGTAAAACTAGGAGCCTGGTAAGTTTCGTTTTCTGCATATACATCAATGTGAGTGCCAGGGTCTCGATCCCCTGGGCTTATTCCAAGTGCTTCATAAGTGTTTGCTACAGCACCTAATACAGTAATACTTATATCTATTACCGTACCTATCCCTGCGCTAGCTTTGTTTTCTGCAATAGGAGCGACAGAAAAAAGAATACCTAATGCCGCTGCAGTAGGAATTACTTTCTTTCCAATTCCAATTGTTTTAAATTTTTTCTTCATTTTTGTTGTCCTCTCTTAGTAAGATTTAGCCTAGATTGCTTACATGTAACACTGTAAAAAACAAACATATAAATACTGTCGTATATTGATTTAAAATATAAAATCAATATTTATAAATTCATCTTAGTTTAAAAACCTTTCAAATTTCTTTCATTAATGTTACAAAAGTCTTTCATTGATATTTGTAAAAATCTAAATTTTGTAAGTTGTTCTATAATTTTTCAGCTTGGTCCCATGCTCATTAAGCGAAGATTTTTAAGTATCACCAAAACAAAATTTTTATTTGTAAAATGAATGAAGTAGTAAACAAGAAAGGCTGGCAAAATGCCAACCTTTCTTGTTTTTTGGGTCTCAATTTTTATTTTCATAAGATATATCGGTGGTTTACTTATGTCTCAATCATTTTATTCCTATCGGTATGTCCAAGTTTAAGAAACTACTTACAAGAGTCCTGAAGTGTTTGTATGAGAAGCAATGAAAGGGTTTTGTAACATTTACGAAAGACTTTTGAGAGTTATTTAAATTAAGATAAACTTACCGATGTTAATTTAAATATGTTGGAAACAGTATAAATTAGAAAGTAAGGAGCACATCCATGAAGGAAAAGATAAAGAGATGTATAAAAAAAATCCCCCCTGTAGGAATAGCGATGGGGATTGTATTCAGCTTGAACCCATTTACAAAACATAAAGCGAAAGCAGACGTTGATACAAGAGAAACGATTCTTACAACATTTGGGGATACCTATGATACGTTTCTAAAAGAGCCTTTTGTTATTTTTTTATCAGAACAAAGTGCTAAAAATGATTATCTAGCTAACAATGAAAACCGTGCTTACAAAGCTCCTACTTTTCACAAAGGAGAATTTGGTATTAGTGTGTATGATTATTATAAAAACCAAAACTTTTCTAAGAGAATTAAAATTTTCTATAAAGATGGGAAAGTTGAATATAAAACGATAAAACATGGTCAACAACTTCTGATTAAGCAAGCTGGTATCATAGTGGACTTAAATCCAGATGCCTCAGATCTATATGAACGTGATGTGTATTATATTACACAAAAACAGTTAGATGAAGGGAATACTGGTATTGCGCTTACGAATTGGCAAACATATTACTTAAAAAGTGACAATAGTGGTCAAATGAATGGTCCTTTAGCTTTTAAATTTATTAGACAGGAGTTTCCAAATATAAAACCAGGTAGTGCTTCTTTTGACCTAAAGAAACTTTTTCATGCACTACCGGGAGAGAAGCAAAAACTGGCAACAATAACTTCGAATCCAGTAAAAGAATCTGAAACTTTTAGTTATACCGCTGATGAGCTTGCCGAGATAAAGAGACATAAGATCGGCGTCGTTACACAGCATAAAAATGAAGAATGTTCTTCTATTTCTGTGAAAATTAGAAACAGGGATAACGTCTTGCAAACATGGGAGGATAGTACGAATATTTCCGCTTCATCTAATTGGATCCCAGAAGATAGGAGCATATTTACAATTATTCCAATTGAAAAAGGATCTAATAAGGTGTACATAGAAGCAAATGCAACCTATCTTACATCTGCAAATGGTGAGGTGGGCGTTACAGGATTTCGTGCTTATGGACAAGTATGGACACTTGTTGATTGTGGATTTGAAAGCTTCTCTTTAAAAAATAACCACGGACAATATTTATCTGTTAATGATACATCCGTATGTCTGACTGACAAGCCTGATAAAAACACTATATTTGCCATTACTATTCAAAAGGATAAATGGAATGAGTGGTTAGCTAAATGGTATTCTAGCAAATAAAATGCAAGTTGATATAACCTCTAGAAGCTTTACAAACATTTTTAACGAGTAACGAACCAACAAGCCAATTTTCTGTACGTTAAGGAAATCGGCTACACAGATCCCTAAGTTGTTTTTAATCAAGCTTTATTTCAAACCAAAAATACTTCGCCCTTACGTTGAATACATATACTCAACGTAAGGGCCCTTTTAAATTCATATTTTAATTTTCTTGGTTAAAATAACGTATATATCTCGGCTGAACCCCTTATTCCCCCTTTTCGAGAGGATGGGCAAAAGATGCAATTAGTGCCGTACAATCAAACCATATTGCAGCAGGTATTGGTGAAGGGAAATTTGCTCCGGATATGAAAGTTACACGGGAACAGTATGCACAGTTTTTATATAATGCAATTTTAAATGAGCGATCTCATCAATAATAAGAAAATAAAGTTAAGTGTCATAATATAAGTTTATATTACTACTTATAAAAAATTATTTGATGCTACCCTTAGTTGACAAATAGCTCAAAAAAAGAACCCAATTAATAGGTTCTTTTTTTGATGTTGATTATTTTTGCTCTAAAATACGTTCAACCTCATCTATGCCTAATTTACTGGCTTTAGCAATCGTTTCAAGTGGTACACCAAGTTCATGCATACCTTTAATCATCTGTATTTTCCCTTGCTGAACCCCTTCTTGAATTCCTTCTTTTTTCCCCTCATTACGAGCATGAGCAAACCTTGCAGCCTCATCCATTAAGGCCTTTTCTCTTGCTTCATATGCTTGACGGAAAGAAGAATCTTGACTCATACGTTCCCACTTATTCATTGCTTTTTGTAAAATCGGATCTTGGTTCATGGCAATGTCCTCCAATGTTTGTGTGAGATGTTCATCTTCATTCGCTGGTAATAATAATAACCAACGAACAAACGAATCTTCCCACGGATTGACTTTCTCTTCGCGCCATTGCTGTAGTAACTTTGGAATCTCTACAATATGAACTTCTATATCGTCACTTAATAACTTTTGTTGTTGCTGATTCCAAAGGATTCCTGTTGTATGAAACGCTTCATATTCTGGAAACATCACAAAGTTTAACAAGTTTATGGTAATTGTTTTATGAAGTGAGCTATAAGGCATTCCTTTTTGCAATTGAGAGGTGTATAACCTTCCCCAATAATACAAGCTTCGTTTGATCATATCGTGATTGTTATTCAATTGTATTTCTACATTTACCTTTGTTCCTGTATTTAATGTAGCCGAAATATCTAAAATCGATAATTTATCTTCTTCATATTCTCGATGCAAGTGTGGATCTTCTAATTGCAGGGAAACAATAGGTGATTCTAAAGAATCTTTTAATATGGCATTTAAAAAGGCAACTAAAATATCTTCATTCCCATTTGTGCCAAATAACTGCGTGAACTACCCGCCACTTAGTAGCTCTTACGAGCTTACTTGAAGTGGGGGCTTCTCGGTTAGTCGTTACTTTTGATAGCTAACGAATTAGTCCTAAGACAACCGAGCTAACTCTGTAGACTTATGATGAAGAAAATTCTTACGTTGGTTCGCTACACGAATACGTTGTTTGTTCCAACGTTCTGAGCCTTTGCTAATTGGCTTTCTCATCCTCAGAACTAACGTATAATCCATCCATTGCAAAGCCTAATCCAACAACCGTTTCTACTTCTTTTTGTACAATCTCTTTTTCGTATTCAATCAAGATGGAAACATAGCCATACATTCTCATTTGTTATCTTTTTGTTACCTTCAGATGAGTCATCTATATGTTAAAATATTCATATTCCTCCTAATCAATTTACCCGATTAGGCGTGCCCTAAAGAGCCCCTATCTCTTTAGGGCTCTTTTCATTAAACCTATTATACAAGATAAAGAGGCCTACTATATCCCTCATATCAAGTCGAATACACGTATTTATCAAAAAAATCCTAACCTTGATTATTTTCAAGACGGAAGAATTAAGAAAGGTACAGAATATATACAGATAGATATGGAGACGTTAATGAACTCCCTTCAACCAGGACAAACATGTAAAATAGCTGATGCTTATGTAGAAATGATTGATAAAGTGCCAGCTCGTGTAATTGTTCATCGATTAACAAAACAACAGCAATAAAAACGATTACAAGATCAAGCTGTACGAGAATTTTGGTTATCTCCTATAGGAGAACCTTGATTTGTTGTTAAACGATTATTCGGATTCAAAAAGGGGAACCTCCTATATATATCTTGTGTATTTAGCATAGCCAGTCTAAAATACTCTGCATTGAACTACCCCCACTTTCACTTCGTTTAGAAGAGGGGGATTCCTAAGTAAAGAGTTCTATCGAGCTCTAATTTATTAGGCTATCTCCACAGTCCTTGCGGTTAGAAGCCTTATCGCTTCATTCTTTAGATTGATACTTGCGTTAATATCCCTATCATGGTGTGTACAACAAGAAGGACAGTCCCATTTACGTAGGTTTAGATTTTTAACGTCTTCGTTTTGATATCCACAACAAGAACATAATTGGCTTGAAGCAAATGTTTTCGATACGACAATGATTTGTTTGCCGTACCATTTTGCCTTATATTCCAACATAGTTCGAAACTGAGACCATGATACCTCACTAATTGCTTTTGCTAACTTATGATTCTTTAACATATTCGATACTTGCAAATCCTCTATACCGATAACATCGTGGTTCTTGATGATTTCAGTCGAGATTTTGTCCAAGTAATCTTTTCTAGCATTCGTCATGTATTCATGAATTCTAGCTACTTTTACTCGTTGTTTATTCCAACGAGAAGATCCTTTCATTCTTCTAGAAAGAACACGCTGTGCTTTTGCCAACTTCTCTTCTAATGATCGAAAAAACTTCGGATTTTTATAGGTTGTTCCATCTGACAAAATGGCGAAATCTTTTAGTCCCACATCCATTCCAATGTAAGAATTTGTTTTCGGGAGTTCTTGCACTTCTGTTTCAACTAACAATGACACAAAGTATCTGCCAGAAGGATTCCGTCTAACTGTAGCATTTAAAATACGTCCTTTTACTTCACGACTTTTGGCAAATCGAACAAGACCTAGTTTTGGCAATTTTATTTTGTTTCCTACAACGGCAATGTTTTCATTTGTTTGTTTTGTGGTATAAGATTGTATGTTGTTCTTCTTAGATTTGAAACGCGGGGCATTGTTTTGTTTTTTGAAAAGGCGTGTATAAGCATCCGCAAGGTTGCGAACAGACGACTGAATCGCAATACTATCCACTTCTTTTAGCCAAACAAACTCTTTCTTCATGGCAGGAAGTTTGGCAGAGCATGTACCATATGTCAAACCTTTTCCTGTTTCTTTGTATGCATTATCCCATAGAGATAGGAAATGATTGAATACAAAACGAGAACAGCCAATCGTTTTATTGATTAAGGTCGCTTGTGCTTTATTTGGATAGATACGAAATTTATATGCTTTATTGATCATCATTCGTTTCACCCCTATTTCGATATGTGTCTATTATACAACAAACGTATATTCGATAGGTAGTGAAGTAACAGTTTATGTATGTCGAACAATTAAGATGGCTTCCTGCCATCCCTTGTCCGAAGCCAATTCATCTCCCACCTACTCACTTCGCGTTCCTTGAGGAAGGAGTCTTCTTGGCTAAAATGATAAATCCAATTGGACAATAAATAAAAGAGTCATAACCTACTTTATATATAAACCTCTCGTCAAGTCTTGTACATCTGATCAAATCCATAAATCTGGTGTATTCCCTACACTTCACCAACCAATTGGTAATCTTCTAAATTTGAGCATACTAATCACAAATCTTTTCTGGAATTTTAATTTCCTTATATCTCCGGATGTTAATCCGTAATGAGCATTCGTTCATCATCTGTAGGATTATTTAAAAATCCCTCTTTTGATAACTATATGTTCAACTAAGTAATTATTACACGTTATGTAGTATGTTTATTAAATTATAATCATTATAAAATGAAAACTACTAAAAGTAAATATTTTGTCGGAAAATGTCATTAAAAACCCAATATCAATTCTTTTTTTATAAAAATTATAAAAAAAGAATTGATATTGGGTTGAGATTATATTAATATCTTTCGAGGGTAGTATGTACTATTCACTAACTAACTAATGAAGGATTTGACACTCCCACGGCTAAAGCCGCAAGCTGACTAACGTCAGTGGGATTCTTGCTACCAATGGCGAAGTCTATTTCTAGTATCGCTGACGTGCAAGATTGCGGTGTGCCATCACCACTCCGTATCCAGTGCATATAGCAGATACGGCACTCGTTCTATTACCAAACGAATCAGATTGTGAGTTCTCAAATGTGTTTTAGCGTCTTGTGCTTGACGACTCAATACATTTTACGGAGTAGAAGAATTTGCTACTCCAACCTCATATGTATTCTGTTTTCAGAGAACAAGATTGTTTTAGAGACTTTTACTTGTCTATTATGAAAATTGTACCATTTCAAATGCTTGATGTATAGAACGTACCTTCGGTATTTTATCTGTACATCGCATTTGACCTCACTCTCATCTCACCCCTAAAGGGGGTGCTATCGCACCGTAGTGGGCTTTCTCGTTCGGAAAATCTGTAAAAAAGAAGATATTTATTAAAATATACTTTTAAATAAACTTTGAATATATGGCTGTGTTAGGAGTGATTTGTTTGAAAAATAGATTGAAAGAGCTTTATTTATGTTCATTTGCAATTATTGCAATGGGTTTTTTTGAAATAATTTATGATCATACTGCAGCTGAGCTTACTGAAGGGTTTTATTTGGGGAATTTAAAGATACTTACGGGAGTATTATTATTAATTTTTGCTTTAGTTTCTCAAACTAAACATAAAACTAATGGTAAACAGTTAGAAAGAGAGCTATCAAAGGAATATGATGAAAGGATTGATTTAATAGATGGAAAAGCTGCACATATAACCATAAGTATTCTTATGGTTATGATTATTCTTATGATGTTTCTTTCGAAATGGATTATAATTCCGATTAATACTGGGCTATTTCTCATTATGATATGCTGTCTAATTACGAATACATTAGCTAAAAAATATTATAATAGTTTTCTTTAATTAGAAGATCTCTATGAAAAATATAATAAAAGAGTTACGTTTAAAATATGGAATAACACAACAAGAATTAGCTGATAAAGTATTTGTATCTTCAAGAACGATTATTTCGTTAGAAAAACAAAAATATAATTCATCTGTTTTATTAGCCTCTAGAATATCTGGGTTTTTAAGTTATCGATTGAAGAGAAAGAATCAAGCAATATAGCAAAATACAACTAATGAATAGAGGTAAATATATTATGATGTTAAAACTATTATTTATACTTTTTGGAGTAGTCTTAGTATTATGGGGTATATATAAAATGAAAAAAGATGATGCATTTGTAGGAAAAACGCAAACAAGAAAAAACATTTTCAATCTCTTAATTTTAGGGGAGGCGTCTGGACTAGGGCAATTTTTAGGTGGGATACTGTGTATAATTTTAGGAATTGTATCTTTAATTATTAAGTAATTGGTGAAATTAAGGAATTAAGCTCCTTTTGTAGTTTGCGAATAATCGATAAAGGCGTACCGCCAGCGTTTTGGAAAAACCAAGTTTCTTAAATGAAAAATTCCCTAGCGTACGATATTCGCCTTTGGGTTGGGAAGATATCAATTTCTTAGGAGAATAAAAGTTTGATGGATTACATTCAACAAGTTTACATTCCTTACGTCCTTTGAATATTAAAGAGCCGATTTACTCTTAACAGGGTAAAATCTGGCTCTTTTCTTGTCTGACTTTTCTTACCGTGGTTTTTTTCTGAAATAAATGTTAATTGCGAGGAGAGGATGTCGGTGTTTTGGAAATGCCGAGATATAGGGAGTTTATTATTAATTCTTTCTTTGCTGATCATAGCTTGTGTATTACAGGCTTTGGGAGAGGATACTGGGAAGTGATGGATGCAATTATAGAAATTTGCATAAAATTTATTATGATTTATTGTATAGGCTGTTTTGGTGGTAGTTTGTTATGGAAAATGAAAACAGATTGAAAGGAAAGGAGATTCAATATGAGCCTTTCACCCCCAAAAAAGATGTTGCAGCGGGTTGAAGAAAAGGAAATGCCATACTGTAATGATGATCCATTGGCTATTGCAAAAGGGATTAGAAATGGATTCCTAATGGTAATGCCATTTTGGTTAGTTGTATTGTATTTAGCTATATGAAAACTACATAACTACGAAAGGGTGAAAGAAATGATTGTTTCGAATGGAATTGCTGATATTCAAACGAAAAAGCAAGCACAGGAACTCGCAATGGAAATGACAAAACAAGTGATTCATGAAGGCGCTGGATTAACGTGGGTGAGAACTACACATTCATTTTTAAGTGGAGCAATCCTTTATATTAAGGATAAGCATAAAGAACAGGCTCATTTATCCGATTTTAAGGCGTTTGTTGTACAAGGTGAGAAGAATGACGGCTTTTTAGAATATAGCACTAGCCATTTGGAAAAGGATCATCCTTCTTATCATGCTTTTCAAATCATGTTAGCGTGTAGAGAATCGACGCGTGCTCTTTGTTCTTATCCTTTCTGGATTGTGTATGAGAGCAATAGAGAGGTGAGATAGCAAAATGAGTTTAATCATACCACATTATTTACTTGTATGCGGATGTTCGAAAGACAAAGTGTTACAGGCACATAAAAAAGCGAAAGAAATATTTAATCCGAAGGGTCAAACGAATAAATTGGTAAGTCAGTTGAGAAACGTTTCCTTTTTTGTACTTTGTGACGGCAGCCATCATAGATGGAAAAATGAAGATGAATATATGAAAGCGAAAACGGCATATATTCGTTACCTTGTAGAGTCTGATATTCAGTTTGTAGAAATGGCAACACAAGAATTTATTTCTTGAAAGTATGCAAAAGACCCAAAAAAGCTAGAACAACATACTTATCATGTGGAAAGAAAAAACAGCGTATCATTAGTCAGCTGATCGATTGCGGATTTTACAAGGATGGAAGAAGACAACTCTATGGATTAGAGCCTTCAGAACTAGAAAAGCATCTAAAAAAAATTAAAAAGGAGCGAGTAATACTTCATAGTTGATGCAAAGGAAGTGAGACTGTGGCATCTAATTGGTTTGAAAAAGAACTAGAGAAATCCACTAAAGTAGTTGTGAAAGGGTTGCGATTGGTATCGGTTACTTATGTATCAGCTGGAAGATGCAGAGAGTAGAAGTCAGAAAATTCAATTTCATTCAGGTGGACCAGAAGAGTACTTGGATTATCTAGTCAAAGCGTTTTGAAGTGTATATAAAAACGCTAAAATTATAGAAAAAACGATGGAACACATTTCGTTTTCACGTAATAAATTGTTTGGTGGTGCGATTGGCGTGAAAATGAGATTACAGACGAAAAAGTCCTATCACTTACTTAATATAAAACTGATAAACTAGGGATACCGCTCCATGTCCATCAACTTAAAATCTTGACTATCCCTACGTTATTCTTTCTAAAAAGCTAAATAGGGAGGATGAAGTTTTTTACTAGATTCTTAAGTTAATCAACATATATGGTGCCTCCTAGGAGTTGATACATATGGAAAACAAGAGCTCATGTATATGCAATTTCAAAAAAATTAAACTACCAGAAGCTTAAATCTTATATCAAACACATAGCCGATTATCAACAAGAGAGAAGGAGCGGTGAGTATGACAACAATTTTAGTATTAGAAGATGAGATAACAATTCGTAGCTTTATTACATTAAATATGAAGCGTGCTGGTTTCAATGTTTTAGAAACCGATACAGGTGAAAAAGCTCTTGAGCTTTTAGAAAATCATAATGTTGATATTGTAATACTTGATGTTATGTTACCAGGGATAGATGGTTTTCAAGTATGCAAAAGAATACGAAAAAACAATGAAGAGATTGGTATTATTATATTAACGGCACGTGTTCAAGAGAAAGATCAGGTACACGGTTTGACAATTGGAGCAGATGATTATATTAAAAAACCATTTAGTATAATTGAATTAGTAGCACGTGTACAAGCATTGCTAAGAAGGGTAAAAGAAAATAAAAGGGATATGAAATCGATTCATTCGGGACCATTTCAGTTAGATCTTCTGCAAGAACAATTATATAGGGATGAGATAGTAATTGATTTAACTCCAACAGAGCATATTATTTTACAATATTTAATGAAAAATTCCATAAAACCAATTTCACGTGATGAACTCTTAAATAAAATATGGGGTATAAGTTGTGTAGGTAACACAAAAGTAATAGATGTGAATATTAGTCGTCTTCGTCAGAAGATCGAACCTAGTCCTTCTGATCCTCAGTTTCTCCTTACGGTATGGGGAAAAGGATATCAATGGAAAGGAAGTAAACGATGAGGCGGAAAATTAGTTTGTACTTTATCGTTTTTTGTATACTGTAG
>NZ_JBALMG010000068.1:0-23620 GCF_036963225.1 Bacillus sp. JJ783
ATTTTTTAAAAATTTTTAATAATAATACTTTACAAAAATTAAAAAATTAGTAGAATAAGAAGTAGTAAGAATCGTCTGATAAATATATAAAGAAAAACAGAATTATCAGAAAATTCTTTAATAGCTATCGTTAAGAATTAGGGAGGGTACAGAAAATGAAAAAGAAACAAATGAAAAAACTAACAGCAGTTGTAGCACCGGTTTTAGCAATGAGCATGGCGTTAACAGCATGTTCTACATCAGGTGGAGATAAGAAGACAAGCACGGATTCTAGCTCTAGTGGAGATAGTAAGTCAGGAGAAAAACTAGCAGCGAAACAAGTGTTGAATCGAACAGTAACACAAGAGATTCCAACGATGGATTCTTCAAAATCAACAGATACAGTATCTTCACAAATGCTAGGGAATACGATGGAAGGGTTATATCGTCTTGATAAAGATAATAAGCCTATTCCAGCTGCGGCAGAATCTAGCACGAAAAGTGAAGATGGTAAAAAATATACATTTAAACTACGTAAAGATGCAAAATGGTCAAATGGTGATCCAGTAACTGCGAAAGATTTCGTATATGCTTGGCAACGTCTATTAGATCCAAAATCAGCTGCTGAGTATGCATTTATCGCATTCCCGATTAAAAATGCAGAAGTGGTTAATAAAGGAGAAAAACCTGTAACTGAACTAGGAGTGAAAGCGGTAGATGATCTTACGCTTGAAGTTGAGTTAGAGCAAGCGGTACCGTACTTCTTAAACTTAGTAGCATTCCCATCATACTATCCATTAAACGAAAAGTTCGTAAAAGAAAAGGGCGAGAAGTTCGGGTTAGAGTCTGATACAACAGTTTATAATGGACCATTCGTTCTTAAAGATTGGAAGCATGAACAAGGATGGCAATTAAAGAAAAATGATCAATATTGGGATAAAAAGACTGTAAAACTTGAAGAAGTTAACTTCAGTGTTGTTAAAGAGGCTGCGACTTTAGTCAATTTATATGACAGCGGTCAAGTTGACTTTGCATTATTAAATGGAGAGTTCGTTGATAAATACAGAAGTAAGAAAGATGAATTCGGAACATATTCACAAGTGAGTACGTATTTCATTCGTATGAACCAAAAACGTGATGGACAAGATACACCATTAAAGAGCAAAAAATTGCGTGAAGCAATTGCGCTATCAATTGATAAAAAGAATTTAGCAAACGTAATTTTAAATGATGGATCAAAAGAAGCTGATTTCTTAGTACCAAAAGGCTTAGCGACTGGACCGGACGGTAAAGACTTCCAAGAAACATTTAAAAATGGTTTGAAACCAGACGCTAAAAAAGCTGCTGCAGCTTGGGAAGAAGCGAAAAAAGAACTTGGAAAAGATCAAATTACAATTGAATTCTTAAACTACGATACTGGTAATGCGAAAAAAGTTGGCGAATATATTAAAGACCAGATTGAGAAAAACTTAAAAGGTGTAACAGTTAACATTAAACTTCAACCATTTAAGCAAAAACTAAAATTAGAATCTGAGCAACAATATGATATTTCATACGGTGGTTGGAATCCAGATTATGCAGATCCAATGACATTCTTAGATATGTTTGAGTCTAAGCATTCTCATAACCAAATGAGCTTCTCAGATCCTAAATATGATGAAATGGTGAAAAAAGCTGGAACTGAATTAATGGGTGATGCGAAAAAACGTTGGGAAGAGTTAGGGAAAGCTGAAAAAACATTACTTGAAGAAGATGTAGCGATTGTACCTTTATATCAACGTGGAGATTCTTATGTTTTACAACCAAATGTAAAAGGTGTAGTAAAACATAATATCAGTCCAGAGTTTAGCTTTAAGTGGGCATATGTAACTGAAAAATAATAGAGTTGAAAAAGCATTTTAAAGTAGCTAAGCTACTTTGAAATGCTTTTTTTAGTGAGCTTAAAATACTAATTTTTAGTTCAGTTAAATAGAGAAGAATAAGGCGTATAGTACGGACATATAGTAGATGGGGGATAAATCATACTAAATTATGAAGATTAAAATCAGAATATTTAAAATAAAACTATTTACAAATGCGAAAAAAAGAGTAGAATAATATTAGTTATAATTTTCAGAAAACTAATCGTTAGCAAGGGGTCTCTCAAGGGTTGGTATTGTACATATAATTGGGGAGGATACAAAAATGAAGAGAAAAAAGATGAAAAAGTTAACAGCAGTTGTAGTACCAGTTTTAGCGATGAGCGTGGCATTGACAGCGTGCTCTGGGTCAGGTGGGGAGAAGAAAACGACTACTACATCTAATAGTGGGGAAGAGAAAAAATCTGAAATTAAATACGCAGCGAAACAAGTGTTAAATCGTACAGAACAACAGGAAATCCCGACGATGGATACTTCTAAATCCACTGATACGTTAGGGGCACAAATTTTAGGGAACACGATGGAAGGATTATATCGTCTTGATAAAGATAATAAGCCAATTCCAGCTGCAGCAGAATCTAGTACGAAAAGCGAGGATGGCAAAAAATATACATTTAAATTACGTAAAGACGCAAAATGGTCGAATGGTGACCCTGTAACAGCCAAAGATTTCGTATACGCATGGCAGCGCTTACTCGATAAGAATACAGCTGCAGAATATGCGTTTATTGCTTTCTATATTAAAAATGCAGAAGCAATTAATAAAGGTGAAAAAGCTGCAACAGAATTAGGAGCAAAAGCGGTAGATGATTATACACTAGAAGTAGAATTAGAAAAGCCGGTACCGTACTTCTTAAATTTATTAGCATTCCCGTCATACTATCCTTTAAATGAAAAGTTCGTAAAAGAAAAAGGAGAGAAATTCGGTTTAGAAGCAGATACAACATTGTATAACGGGCCATTTGTAATGGCATCGTGGAAACATGAACAAGGTTGGCAGCTGAAGAAAAATGATAAGTATTGGGATAATAAGACTGTGAAATTAGAAGAAATTAATTACAGCGTTGTAAAAGAAGTGGCTACAAAAGTAAATTTATATGATACAGGATCGATTGATTTCACACTATTATCAGGAGAATTCGTAGATAAATATAAAGCGAACAAAGAGGAATACGGTGAGTATTCAGAAGCAAGTACATTCTTCTTACGTTTAAATCAAAAGCGTAACGGACAAGATACCCCGTTAAAGAGCAAAAAACTTCGTGAAGCAATCGCATTATCAATTGATAAAAAAGGTTTAGCAAACGTTATATTAAATAATGGATCAAAAGCAACGGATCAATTGGTTCCAAAAGGGCTTGCGACAGGACCGGATGGTAAAGATTATCAAGATACATTTAAAAATGGTCTGAAATATGATACGAAAAAAGGCGCAGCAGCTTGGGAAGAAGCGAAAAAAGAACTTGGAAAAGATCAAGTTACAATTGAATTACTAAGCTATGATGATGGAACTGCGAAAAAGATTGCCGATTACTTTAAAGATCAAATTGAGAAAAACTTAAAAGGTGTAACAGTTACCACGAAAATTCAGCCATTCAAACAAAAATTAAAATTAGAGTCAGCGCAAGATTATGAAGTTTCGTTTGCAGGTTGGAGCCCAGATTATTCGGATCCAATGACATTTATTGATATGTTTGAATCGAAGAGCCCATATAACCAAATGAGTTATTCAAATCCAAAATATGATGAAATGGTACAAAAAGCAGGTAATGAATTATTGTCTGATCCGAAGAAGCGTTGGGAAACGTTAGGAAAAGCAGAGAAATTATTCCTTGAAGAAGATGCAGGATTAGTTCCTTTATATCAAACAGGAAGAGCGTACGTAATGAAGCCAAATGTAAAAGGAATCGTTAAACATAACATTAGTCCAGAATATAGCTTTAAGTGGGCGTATGTAACTGAGGATGGCGGAAAGAAATAACATGAAGCATTTCAAAAGCGGCTAATACGCTTTTGAAATGCTTTTTTGTATGGATAGGAGAATAAGGAGCATGGAAATTTTGAGAAATGTTGAGGTTGCTTTTAATATTCTACTGTAGGATGGTAGAAGGAATTCAATAATCGGATAGATGAATGATAGTTAGAGATTTCATTTTTATAAGAAAAATATAGAACTTAGCAATAGAGAAGAATAAGAAGGGATATGTTTACATATAGTAGACGGGGGATAATTCATATAGTAGTTAAAACCACAAGTTACTATAATAAAAAAATAAATATTTAGAAATTTTACAAAAATACTTTACAAAACTCAAAAAGATAGTAGAATATTAATTAATAAGAATTTTCTGATAACGAAAGTTAATAGAGAATCTCTAAATGTTAATATCGTACATATAATTGGGGAGGGTACAAAAAAATGAAGAGAAAAAAGATGACAAAATTAACAGCGGTTGTAGCACCAGTTCTAGTAATGAGTATGGCATTAACAGCTTGCTCGGGATCAGGGGAAAAAGAAAAGACGAACACAACGCCGAAAAGTAGTGAAAAAGAAGGCGGGAAATTAGCAGCAAAGCAAGTACTTAATTTAACAGAGAGCCAAGAGATTCCATCTATGGATTCAGCAAAAGCGACAGACCAGGTATCGTTTCTTGCTTTAAACAACGTAATGGAAGGTTTATATCGACTTGATAAAGATAATAAAGCAACACCAGGGGTTGCTGAATCATATAAAAAGAGTGATGATGGTAAAAAGTATACATTTACATTAAATAAAAATGCAAAATGGTCAAATGGAGACCCTGTAACAGCGAAAGATTTCGTGTTTGCTTGGAAACGTGCGGTGGATAAAAATACAGCAGCGGAATATGCATACATTATGTTTGATTTAAAGAACGCAAAAGCAATTAATGATGGGAAAGCACCACTTGATACGTTAGGTGTAAAAGCTGTAGATGACTACACATTAGAGGTAGAATTAGAAAATCCAGTTCCTTACTTTGTAGAATTAACTTCATTTGGAACATTCTATCCGTTAAATGAAAAATTCGTAAAAGAAAAAGGAGAAAAATACGGTTTAGAAGCAGATACAACGTTATACAACGGACCATTTACATTAACAGACTGGAAACATGAAGAAGGTTGGAAATTAAAGAAAAATGCACAATATTGGGATAATAAAACAGTTAAGTTAGATGAAATCAACTTTAACGTAGTAAAAGACAGCGGTACACGTGTAAACTTATATGAAAGCGGACAAATCGATCGTGCTGGACTTACGTCTGAAATGGTTGATAAATATAAATCAAATCCAGACTTCTATACACAAAAAACACCGTCAACGTACTTCTTACGTTTAAACCAAAAACGTGGTGGCAACGATACAGTGTTAAAGAGTAAAGATTTACGTTTAGCGATTGCGATGGCGTATGATAAAAAAGGCTTAACGAATGTTATTTTAAATGACGGATCTACACCTGCAGATTACTTAGTGCCAAAAGAATTTGCGAAAAGCCCAGATGGAAAAGACTTCCGTAAAGAAAATGGAGATATTTTAAAAACGGATGTGAAAAAGGCAAAAGAGCATTGGGAAAAAGCGAAAAAAGAGCTTGGAAAAGAGCAAGTAACGATTGAGCTATTAAACTACGATAGCGATAACGCGAAAAAAGTAGGGGAGTTCTTAAAAGGAGAGCTTGAGAAGAACTTACCGGGCTTAACAGTGAATTTGAAAAACCAACCGTTTAAACAAAAATTAAAATTAGAATCAGATCTAGATTATGATTTATCTTACGCTGGTTGGGGACCTGACTACTTAGATCCAATGACATTCATTGATATGTTCGTTACAAATGGACCTCATAACCAAACTGGATATTCCAATCCGAAATATGATGAAATTGTAGAAAAAGGTAAAGGCGAACTATTAACGAAAACGAAAGATCGCTGGGATAGCTTACTGAAAGCTGAGAAAATGTTACTTGAAGACGCAGCAATTGCACCATTATATCAACGTGGTGATGCTCTTGTTCAAAGACCGAAAGTAAAAGGTATTGTTCATCACCCAGTTGGTGGAGATTATAGCTACAAATGGGCATATATTTCTGATGATAAGTAAGAGAGAGGGCGCACAATGCGCCCTTTTTTTTATGCACTTTTCTTCCTTCTTGGAATATATAAAATAAAAAAGGGAGAATTCCATGGAACGAAATACTTACATCGATTTTCTAGCTTACTACGGAATAGGGAGTGCTCATCCTGGTGGTTTTACGTTAACAAAACAATTACTATCTCAATTGCCACTGAGACATGGAGCTAGTGTCCTTGAGATAGGTTGCGGCACGGGGAAAACAGCGGCGTATATGACAAAAGAATTGGGTTATAAAGTGACAGCGGTTGAAAAGAATGAAATTATGATTCAAAAGGCGAGAGATAGATGGTTGTTTGAAGGTTTAAATATACAATTGATTCAAGGCGATGTAGAAGGGTTACCGTGTTTAAATGATTCTTTTGAGCTTGTACTTGGAGAATCTATACTCGCTTTTACAAATAAAGAAAAGGTTATTTCGGAATGTTATCGTGTATTACAAAAGGATGGAAAGCTTGTTGTCATTGAAATGATTACCGAAAAACATATTGAGAAGAAAGAGGAGGAAAAGATTGGACAGTTATACGGTATGAAAGAAGTATTAACTGAGAATGAGTGGATTCATTTATTTAAAGCAGCAAATTTTAAAAGAATTACAATTGCGGGTGGCGGAACTATTGCAGAAACAGTTGCAGGACATATGGAAGAGCCAGAGTGGAATGTATCACCGTTTATTCCAGAAGAATTGTATGAAGCGTGGGTGCAACACGAACAAGTACTGCTTATGTATCAACATATTTTAGGACATCGTATTTTTATATGTGAAAAATAGAGAAAAAGAGTTGGCTAAAGATAGTCAACTCTTTACTATGTTAGATGAAAAATAATGCAGCCAAAGTAATTCCAAAAATAAAGCCAAATCCGAGTTCAAGGCCCCAGCCACCGCCGCAACTATTGCACCCACGACCGCCGCATCCACAGCCACTAAATCCACCACTGAATCCACCACCGCATCCAAATCCACAGTTATCACATCTGCTAATACCACCGCAAATATCACATCCGCCGTTTGAATATGCGTTATAGTATCCGAATCCTGTATCAAAAGATGAGCGTTGTTGCATTGGTTCAATCCAAACAGAATCGTTTGTTACATCGATTATTTTGCCTAAGTGAATGCGACCATCCCGATCTTCAATTCGAACAACTTTACCGAAATAACGTTGGCATGTATCATAACATCTTTTTCTATGCATGTTCTTTCCTCCTTCCGTATTACCGTAATACGATATGTAAGCAGGACAAGTGCGGCTTGTACGAATGACCTATCTCTCATAATTGTTATACGAAAGGGGAAATATGGATGGACACTAGGAAGTGCAATATTTCTTATGAAAAAGGGTAATGACACTTAAAAACTATTTGTGTTAATTATAGTAACTGTATTATTTAGTGTGTGAAGATAATAAATTCGTTTAAAGTGATCATGTACAAAAAATAATATGAAAAATCCCGATTGGTTAGATCTAATAATCAGCTGGAGCTGAAGAAAATTCTTTGGCGATGGAAAATTCACTTTATTCTATAGAATTTCTTTTCTTAATCCACTGATTCGAGGGAGGGAAGGATACATTTCCTAGGATGACAGCATCTTTTGCACCTGTAGCATTTGGAACGTTACTTGCGTTACCATGGTAGGTTTCATTTGCCAGAAGAGCGAATGCTACAGCTTCTTTAGCCTCCGAAGAGTATCCTAACTCTTCTTGGGTATAAATTTGAATTGATTCCCCAAGTAGTGATTGAATCATTTTTAGTAAAGTTTTATTATAGCTGCCACCACCTCCAATAATGACTTCATCGATTTTAACTTGTGGAAAGATAAATTTGTAATAGTTCTCTACAATGGATTTTGCTGTAAACATTGTTATAGTCGCTACTATATCGTGGCTTGAAAGCGAATTAAACTTATTTAATAGTATGTCAACATACTGCTTACCAAACAATTCTCTACCTGTTGTTTTTGGGGGAGGGCTCATAATATAAGGATGGTTTATACAGTATGATAAGAGCTGTTCATTTATTTTTCCTTGTTTCGCTAAATTACCACCTTCATCGTATTCTACGCTAAACAATTGGCGACATACCTCATCGATAATCATATTCCCAGGACCTGTATCAAAGGCATACAGATCATTTAGTGAAGCTTGCTTAGGCAAAACAGTTACATTCCCAATACCTCCTATGTTTTGTAACAATCTGCCCTTTGTTTCACTTCGATAAAGAATATATTCGGTATAAGGTACCAGAGGAGCGCCTTGTCCACCTGCTGCCATGTCCATAGTACGAAAGTTAGATATTACGGTTGTATTGGTTTCATAAGCAATTATCGAAGGTTCACCAATCTGTAGCGTTGAGGGTACCCAGTTTTGTTCTTGTAAAGGCTGATGGTAAATAGTTTGTCCATGGGATCCTATAAGGTCCAACTGTTCTAAAGGTAGTTTAGCTTTCTTGCAAACTTCCTTTGTAGCATCTGCAAATAATTTTCCGAGCTTAAAGTTTAAACTACAAATTAGTTGCACGTTAGATGTATCTACAGACAAAGACTGTATAATTTCTCCTTCAACATCTTTTGGGAAAGGATATGTTAGAAACTCAATCATTTCTATTTCCGTCCTTACGCCGCTATTATTCACACGTACAAGCGCAGCATCAATACCATCTAATGATGTTCCAGACATTAACCCAACAATGTACATTATCATTACACCTACTTTACATAGATTTTTAAGTTCCTTGTTAATTTCCTTTTACTCAATAGCATGAATTTCTTTCTGATCCGTATAGTTTATACTTTTGTAAGCGCTAACAATTATGTATTATACTCGCTAACATTCTAGTTGTATATACAGTTTTGAAATTTCATTTTAATTTTACGGAAAATAATTGAAATTTATTTTTAGTGGTGTTATAGTCGTATCAAAGAAAGCGATTAGATTACGAATGGTAGAGGGATGGTGTATATGATAGAACATTTAACAACGGAATGTCGCAATGAAAAGACTATGTTTTTAGATGAAATGAAAACGCTTAATTTACTGGAGGTGATGAATGAAGAAGACATAAAAGTTGCTTACTGTGTTCAAAAGGAACTTCCTCAAATTGCAAAGGCTGTAGAGATGATTGTTGCAGCAATGAAACAAGGAGGTAGATTAATCTATATAGGTGCTGGAACAAGTGGACGGATTGGATTGTTGGATGCTGTAGAATGTCCACCAACGTTTAACACTGATTCTAGTAAAGTAATAGGCCTAATCGCAGGTGGAGAAGGTGCATTTATTAAGGCGGTTGAAGGGGCAGAAGATAGTTTTACATTAAGCCTTAAAGATCTAAAGGAAATTCAATTAACTAGTAAGGATGTTGTAGTAGGTATTGCTGCAAGTGGGCGTACTCCTTATGTTATTGCAGGTTTAAATTATGCAAATCAACTTGGGGCAGGTACAGTTTCAATAAGTTGTAATAAAGAGTCAGAGATTGGAAAAATTGCCACAGTTGCTATTGAAGTTGTAAACGGACCAGAGGTACTGACGGGATCTACTCGCTTAAAAGCCGGAACGGCTCAAAAATTAGTATGTAACATGCTCTCGACAGCTTCTATGGTTGGAATTGGAAAAGTTTATGGGAACTTAATGGTAGATTTACAGTTAACAAATGAAAAGCTAGTTGAACGTGCAAAACGTATTATTATGGATGCCACTGAATGCAGTTACAAAGTGGCAGAAGAATACTTAGTAAAGGCAAATAATCAGCCTAAAATTGCTATTGTCATGATTTTGACAAATGTTTCTTATGAAGAAGCGGTAGAACGCTTAAAAGCAGCAGAAGGATTTATAAGAAAAGCGATTTAAAGTTTATTAAATAAAAAAGAAGTAGTAGGGGGAATAAAGATGAAGGTATTATTCGTATGTTCTGGTGGAATGTCAAGTGCAATTATTGTAAACGCTTTAAAAAAGGAAGGTGGAAAACAAGGGATAGATTTAGAGGTATTGGCAGTTGGTACTCAAGAATTTGATTTAGAAGTACGTAACGGTTGGGATGTTGCAATGGTAGCCCCACAAGTCAAACATCGCTTTGATAGTTTTAAAAACTCTGCAGATGAAGCAGGAGTACCATGTCAAGTAATCCCAGCTCAAGCGTATAGTCCTCTGGGTGGACCCACTCTATTAAAGTTAGTAAATGAACTAGTAAAGTAATAATCTAACAAATAGGTTTAACCATTAAATGGCTAAAGGGGAAAATGCAAATGAATAAGTTTATTGATTTTTTAGAAAATAATCTTTCAACACCCATGGCTAAATTGTCTGAGCAAAAACATTTACGTGCAATACGTGACGGGGTAGTTTCCGCTCTACCATTCATCATCTTCGGGAGCTTATTTCTTATTATTGCGTTCCCACCTGTAGCAGCAGATTCCACAATAGGTGAATGGGCAGCAAAACATGTCGCAGATATTTTAATACCCTATCGATTAACGATGTTTATTATGACCTTATATATTACTTTTGGAATAGGTTATAGTTTGTCTCAAAGTTATAAGTTAGATCCTCTATCAGGAGGATTACTATCGGTAGCTGCCTTCTTGTTTACAATAGGTGTAAAAATGATAGAGGGTGTAGGTTTTGTGTTGCCAATGTCAAATCTTGGCGGACATGGACTCTTTGTAGGGATGATTGTTTCCATATTTGCGGTTGAAACTTTACGTCTATGTAAGAACAAAAATATTACAATAAAAATGCCAGAGTCTGTTCCAGCTTCTGTAGCCCGTTCGTTTGAAGCGTTAATACCAGTTACAATCGTATTGGTTATCATGACATTAATTACAGTAGTCTTAGGTATTGATTTACATTCTCTTGTTGATAAAGCTGTTGCACCACTTATTAAAGCAGGAGATACATTACCAGGCGTATTAATTCCTGTCTTTTTAATAACATTCTTCTGGGCATTCGGTATTCATGGGGTATCAGTTGTAGGTGCTGTTGCTCGTCCAGTTTGGGAAGTTTACTTAGCTAATAATTCAGCAGCAGTTGCAGCTGGGGAGGCAATCCCTCACATAGCTCCTGAAACATTCTTCCAATGGTTTATTTGGATTGGTGGTTCTGGCGCAACATTAGGGTTAGTAATTGCTATGTTATTAACAGCAAAATCTAGTTATAGTAAGACGATGGCGAGAGCGACAATTGTTCCAAGCATATTTAACATCAATGAACCTGTTATTTTTGGGATGCCAATTGTACTAAATCCAATCTTAATTATTCCGTTTGTTATAACACCATTAATTGGTGCGACACTTGCGTACATCGCGACGTCAATAGGATTAGTTAATCCAACGTATGTAATGGTTCCATGGACATTGCCAGCCCCAATAGGTGCCTATCTTTCAACAGGCGGTGATTGGAGAGCAATTATTCTTGTATTAGTCAATCTTGCAATCTCAGTTACTATTTATCTACCATTCTTTAAAATGTATGATAAAAAGCTTTTAGAACAAGAAAATACAACAGAAACAACAGAAGACACGAACGTGGCCTTATAAAAATATCTGAAAGGAGTTTGGGACTAATTGCTTCAAGCTCCTTTTAATATGAAAAGAGAAGGGGGATAAAAATGAATTCAACATCCAAAATTCACTTTTTTAGTTACAAAAGTGCATTTTTACTTTTTAGTTTTATTCTTGTTTTTAATCTTATCTTTAATCCTTTAATGAATGTAGGTGGGATAGATAAACAATTGTCATTGTACCTAGGTAATACCTTTGCCTTCAGTGCAGGATTAACTGTTGTTATTACTTTGGTTGAAGGTAAGTTTAAAAACAAGAAACAAGCGTTAATTTTGTTCTTGTCTTTAATAGTAGTGAGTGCACTAATTTGTTACCCTATTGTCTATGCGTAAATGAAAAGAAAAAGTTCGTTATCTAAAATGAGGTGTTAGTGAAATGGAAAAGCAAAAAGGAATAAAAATTGCTACAATTGGTGGCGGATCCAGTTACACGCCAGAATTAATTGAAGGTTTCATTAAACGTTACGATGAGCTACCAGTTAGAGAAATTTGGTTAGTGGATATTGAGGAAGGAAGAGAAAAACTTGAAATTGTAGGGGCCTTAGCACGAAGAATGGTTGAAAAAGCAGGAGTTCCAATGGAAATTCATTTAACATTAGACCGTCGTCAAGCTTTACAGAGTGCTGATTTTGTGACAACGCAAATGAGAGTCGGTTTACTAGATGCTCGAGTTAAAGACGAACGTATTCCTTTACAACTGGGATTAATTGGACAAGAAACAAATGGTGCAGGTGGGCTATTTAAAGCATTACGAACAATCCCAGTGCTTCTAGAAATCGCAGAAGAAATGCAAGAACTTTGCCCAAATGCATGGTTAATTAATTTTACAAATCCTGCTGGAATGGTAACGGAGGCTCTTCTTCGTTACAGCAAGCATAAAAAGGTTATTGGTGTATGTAATGTGCCATTTAATATGCATATGTCTATTTCAAAAATGTTAGGTGTGGAGATGGGGAGAGTACATATTGATTTTGCTGGATTAAACCACATGGTGTTTGGGACACATGTGTACGTTGATGATCAGGAAGTGACAGAGAAAGTACTTGATATGCTAGGAAATCCAGAAATCCAAATGACAATGAAGAATATTGCACCTCTTCCTTGGAATCCAAGATTTTTGAAGTCATTAGGTGTAGTTCCTTGCCCATATCATCGTTATTATTACAAAACAAAGAATATTTTAGAAGAAGAATTAGAAGCATTTAAATCAGGGCAAACCCGTGCTGAAATTGTCAAAAAACTAGAGGAAGATCTATTTGATTTATACAAAGATGAAAAACTTGACATTAAACCTCCTCAATTAGAAAAACGAGGTGGTGCGTATTATAGTGACGCAGCGTGTAATGTTATTTCTTCTATTTATAATGATAAAAAAGACATTCAAGTATTAAATGTCCAGAACAAAGGATCCATTACCGAAATCGATTATGATTCAGCTGTCGAAGTCAGTTGTATTGTAACAAAAAATGGACCAGTTCCTATAACAATGGGGAAATTACCAGTTCAAGTTCAAGGGTTAATTCAACAAATCAAATCATTTGAAAGAGTAGGCGCTGAGGCAGCTGTAACAGGTTCTTATGATAAGGCTTTATTAGCCTTATCAATTAATCCGCTTATTCCAAGCGATGATTTAGCAGAAGCTGTATTACAGAAACTATTAAAAGCGCATAAAGAGTATTTACCACTATTTTTTAGATGATTAGAATACTAATAAATTTAATATTAAGGACTAATTGAAATCTGATATTCTCTGAAATATCGATTCCTTTAGAGAATGCCGTGTCTATAATTTATTACGATTAGGAGTGTTATGATATGTCAACAGAAATCAATAATAATGAAATGGAAATTTTTGAAATTATTTCTCACGGTGGAAATGCAAGAGGACTAGCTTATGAAGCATTAACAGCCGCAGAAGAATTTAACTTCGAAAGAGCGGAAGAACTTATCAACCAAGCTGGGGAAGAACTTAGCTTGGCTCATAGAACACAAACAAAGTTAATTCAAGCGGAATTGAATGGAGTTCAAAGTGAAAAAACATTGTTAATGATCCATGCTCAAGATCACTTAATGACAGCGATAAGTGAACAAAAGCTGATTGAACATATGATTCGCATTATAAAAAAACTAGCACCACAGCAATAATGAAGGATGTAGAAAGGTAAAGGTGGTTTAAAGATGAGAAAATTAGGTATTTCTATTTACCCGGAACATTCAACTATAGAAAAGGATAAAGAGTATATTGTACTGGCGCAAAAATATGGGTTCAAAAAAATCTTTACTTGCCTACTTTCGGTAGAAGGTGATAAAGAAAAAATTATTAAGGAATTTAAAGAAATAATTGAATTTGCAAATCAATTAGGCATGGAAGTAATGGTCGATATTTCTCCTCGAGTATTTGGGGATTTAGATATATCCTATGCTGATCTATCATTCTTTTCTGATTTAGGAGCGTATGGAATTCGTCTGGATATGGGGTTTACAGGGAATGAAGAGTCTATCATGACATATAATCCCTATAATTTAAAAATCGAAATTAATATGAGTAATGCAACGAATTATTTAGATAATATTATTGCTTATAAGCCTAATAAAGAGAATTTAGTAGGTTCACATAACTTCTATCCTCATCGTTATGCAGGATTAAGTTATGATCATTTTCTAAAGTGTTGTGAAAAATTTAAACTTCATAATATTCGAACGTCCGCATTCATCAGTTCGCACGCAGCAACTTATGGGCCTTGGCCAGTAACGGAAGGTTTATGTACACTTGAAATGCATCGTGAATTACCAATAGTAACGCAAGCGAAACACTTATTTGCAACAGAAGTAATTGATGATGTGATTATTGCTAACGCATATGCATCAGAGGTTGAATTAGAAGCGCTCGGTAAATTAAACCGTGAGCTATGTACGTTTAATGTAGAACTATATGATACGATTACAGAGTTAGAAAAAAAGATTGTGCTAGAAGAACCTCACTTCTATCGTGGAGACGTTTCAGAATATCTTATTCGCTCGACTCAATCACGTGTAAAATATAAACGAGAAGAATTTGAACCAACATATACCCCTGATATTAGAAGGGGAGATATTTTAATTGAAAATAAGCTATACGGACAATATAAAGGTGAACTGCAAATTGCATTGAAAAAAATGCAGAATTCAGGTAAAACAAATGTAGTTGGCAGGATAGTTGAGGAAGAAATTTTTCTCCTTGATTACCTAAATCCTTGGGAGAAATTCCAATTTTTAATTAAGTGATTTTATCGAAAAAAATCTCAAACCAAGGGGAAAGGAAGGAACAGAACGCTCCTTCCTTTTTTGGTTTATCCCACTATTCGAGGATAGGAATACTTTTACCTCAAAATTTGGTGGAAGCGAAGATGTTAGGTAGGAGGTAAACTACCTATAAAAGCTCGTTTGGTTAGGTGGAATAATCAATAGGGGATGAAGAAAACACCCACTGATTGAAGTTTTACTTTATGAATGAGGAGGAATCTATATGAATTATATTATCGGAGTAGACGGTGGTGGCACTAAAACTGAAGCAGTGGCTTATGATTTAACTGGTGAAAAAATAAGTGAAGGTAAAGCAGGATACGGAAACTTACTTTTAAATGAAGAGCAAGCTCTTATTAACATTATTGATGCTATTGCAAAATGCTTAGTTCCTTTGAAAAATGAAGAATGCCAGTATATATGCTTAGGGTTAGCGGGGTATGGAGGGGTTAAAAATACAAAAGGTATAAAAGATGCTCTTTCTGATGCGTTTAATATTCCATTTATGATTGTAAATGATGGAATTATTGCACATGCTGCTTTACTAAAGGGGAAAAATGGTATCTTAACAATTTCAGGGACAGGATCTGTTAGTATTGGAGTTCAAAATGATACTGAAAAATTGGCAGGTGGCTGGGGACATATTCTTGGTGATGAAGGAAGTGGCTATTGGATTGCTATGCAGGTTTTCATTAAAATGACGCAAGAAGAAGATGAGGGATTAAATTATAGTGACCTAACTAAGTTGATACTAACAAAACTTGGTTATCAGAGTGTGCTTGAGTTAAAAAAATTTATTTATTCCTCAACTAAGGCAGAGATTGCTTCTTTTGTTCCGATAATCGTTCAACAAGCAAAAGCAGGTGATGATTTTGCAAAGAATATTCTCAAACAAGCAGGCTGTCACCTTGCCAAGATTACGCTTGATGTTTGTGGAAAATTAAATTTTGACAACAATGTTACAATTGCTATTAAAGGAAGTGTGTTAACTAATATACAGATTGTACAAACTTCCTTTATTGAAAAAATTAAACAAGAAAAACCGGAAGTGCAATTTATTTTAGAAGATGTATCATCTACATTAGGCTGTTATTACTTAGCTCTGAAATATATGAGCTAATTAAAAGTTAAAGGGGCAATTCAATATGCATGTAGTGAATGTATTATTAAAAATTGAAAGTTTATTATATCAATTACCAAAATCTGAAAGGAAAATAGCGCAATATATTTTAAACAATCCACAAGAAGTTATTAGAATGACTATACATGAATTAGCTACTCATGCTAATGCGAGTAGCTCTGCGGTCACTAGGCTTTGTCGTTCTATTGAAATTTCTAGTTTTTCAGAGTTAAAGGTATCTTTATCATCGCATCTCTCATACCCAGAGAAGAAAGGTTTTTATGACATTGAACCAAATGAAACAATAACGGCTATTAAAGAAAAAATAGTTTCCAACTCTGTACAAGCGATACAAGAAACAGCACTTTATTTAGATGAAGTTGTTCTCAATCAAATAATTGAAGCTATGAGAAATGCAGATGTTATTTATGTTTATGGATTAGGAGCTTCATGGCTTGTTGCGGAAGATATTACTCATAAATGGTTACGTTTAGGAAAGATTGTAAGTGCATATCAGGATGCACATATCATGGCTACTGCACTTGCTGCATCAACAAAAAATTGTGTGTTTTTTAGTATATCCAATAGTGGAGAAACTGGAGAAGTACTGCGACTTGTTGATATTGCTAAAGCATCTGGTATTCAAACAATTGGATTGTCTCGATTTGGGAATAACAGATTAACCAATAAAGTTGATATGTCCTTACATCATGTTCGTGCACCAGAGGCTCAATTTCGTAGTGCAGCAACAAGTTCATTATTTGCCCAATTTCTGACTATTGACATAATCTTCTATGCATATGCATCAAAATATTATGATGAAAACATTAAGGAAATTGAACGTTCAAGAGAATCTGTATTAAGGTTCATAGGGAAAAAAAACACTAATTAAAGTTTCTTTTACTGTTGTATATCTTACGCGAAAGGGGAAATATACGAACAGGATACATAACGAGGAGGAAGAGAAATGAAATCTACAGACCAATTTCAGACGTACGAAGTTCCTTGGGAAGAATTTATTAAAGCATTGCGGGGGGAAATAAAGAAACAAGTAGGGGCGGATATTATTGATACGGTCGTATGTAATTTGAAAGATGGTTTTGAAGTGTATACATATATGCAAGGAGATTTGGATTTTGAATATAAGGAGGCGCTTGAAAGAAAATACGGAAGCGATGCGAAGATACCTAACTTACTAACGGTTATGCTGTTAGCTAGTATTTACAATACAAGTGAAGAGAATATACGTTTACATGCAGATCAAAAGGAAAATCCGATTGTTGAAGTGTATGTGAAGAAGTAAAGAGTGCGCTAATTATAGCGTGCTCTTTATTTTTTGTATTGAAAAGAAAATCAAACTTTAATGGTGGAATTTATAGCGGGAAAAGTATGAAAGCTATGCGTTATTTCAGATATATAATAAGGAAAAAACTCGAAATAAAATATGAGAGTAGTTCATTTTTGTTTACATAATGTAATTGTTGTGAACTGTTGTCCTAAAATACAAGTCATATATCTTGTTTCCCCTCATAAATTTAAACATAGGAATTTGTCTACAAAGGTGGCGAAGCCTCATCATGAAAATTCGAATTTGTGCCACGTTCATGTTTTTTCTATTTATATGTTTACCTTTTTCAGCTTTTGCAAAAGGAGAGGAGGCGAAGGAAAGGGTCGTTTCACTTGTATATGATGATTCGGGCAGCATGAGAAATAACGATCGCTGGAAGTATGCCAATTACGCCTTGCAAAGTTTAGTTGCGCTATTAGATGAGAAAGATAAATTTTCTTACGTTCCAATGAGTAAGCCAAATGATCCGTTAAACATTTCGTTAACAAAGGATCAAAGGCAAACAGAAATTAATGGAATCGGCGCGTGGAAAACATATTTAAATACTCCATTTAGCGCAGTAGAAACGGCGATGCAATCTATAAAGAAGGAAGCAGATATAGATGGGAAACGTGAATTTTGGCTTATTGTATTAACTGACGGGGCATTTAATGATTTGGAGAAAGATAAGGTTGGCGGAAAAGAACAAATTACACAGAAGTTAGCACAGTTTAAGAAAGAGATGGATTCTAAAAAGATCTCTTTGCACCCAGTCTTAATCACGATGGAAGAGGATTTAGGACAGCAAGAAAAAGAGCAGTTAAATACGTTTAAAGAGATTTGGAAAACAGAAATGAATGGAGTTGTCATGCCGTCTAGCGGTGAGGATGGTATTGTACAAAGTGTGAATCAAGTGGCAGCATTAGTTGCAAATCGTGATCCATTTTCTTCTGTTGAATCGATTGTCAAAACGAAAATAGTAGGGAAAAAAGTAGAGATTACAACACCGTTTCCATTAAAGCGTATGACGCTTGTACGACAATCACCTTCTTTGTCTAATTATAAAGTTATGCAACTTTCCAAACCGTTACAATTGCAGTCTTCTTTTTCCATACATGCACCAGGAGAAGCTAAATTATTCGGAAATATAGTGCATGTAAGTACAGCGAATCAGGAAGTGATTAAGCCAGGGACATATACGATCGAAGTGGATCAGGACATTGAGAAAGAGGGATTACAAGTACTTGTTGAACCAGCGCTTAACTATACTGTTTCTACGTATGACAAAGATGATAAAGATAGAAAAAATGTTGAGAAAATGTATGAAGGTGTGACAGCTGTTATTGAAGCGAAACCTACTGAATTACCAATTCAAACTTCTTATTTCGAAGCAGAAGTAGAAATAGACGGAAAGCAGTATCCGATGAAGTGGGATGATAAAAGACATGTGTTTTATTACGAGACAAAAGTTGGTAAAGAGTTAGTACGCGGGAAAGTCCATATGAATATAAAGGGATTTTATAGACAGACGAAAGAATTCAAGATTGAACCAGCTGAAAAACCAAAATTAACACTTCAAGCTGTTACGAAAGATTATGAAGAAAAGGTAACAAATTTAGAAAATAGTAAACCATTTATTTTACAGCCACAGTTAAATGGTAAACCGATGACAGAAGAGGCTGTAAAGAAACTATTAAAATCTACTGGTGTCACATCGAATCAATCGATCAACTATGAATTAAAACAGCATGGTAGTCAAGTTTATGTTTATCCTCGACCTTATTACTCCGACACATTCAATTTTACAGATACCGGCACCGTAGAGGCTACCATCACGATCAATGATTCAACATTACAAGAAGTAAAGGAAAAAATCGTACTGCACATTGAAAATGCGCCTTTTTTTGAGAAGTATGCGCTCGTTTTTAAATTTGTAATTCCTATCACTTTATTACTTTTAATAGTAGGAATTATTATTTTAGGATGGATTGTTCGTCCGAGATTTCATAGGAAAGCATTACTATATTACGAATGGGATCAAGAAGTAGCGAAAGATTGGCTTTATCAATCTGAACCAGAGTTACTTAAAAATAAATGGTGGAAGCACTATTTTGGCATTCCATTCCGAGCAGAAAGAAAGACTGTGCAATCTGTAACATTAATAGCGAAAAAGGGATCGAAATCTATATTTGTAGCAAAAGAATCGCAAGTGGTTGGGATGATTATTGATGGGATGTTTATAACAGAGGAAGAGGTAGGAATGGAGCATAAGACGTTGTATCCAAATGAACTTTTAGTAATTGATAGAGGATATGGTAAGGAGATTTACCGGTACGAATGTGAATAGTAGATAGGGTGTAAGAGGGGTGGAGGAGGCCCGGCTCTCTTTATTCTTCTTTTCAAACAAGCAAGAATAGGAAGGTGGTTCACATGACATTACAAGTTCCAACAATTTTAATTGGTTTAGGTGGAATCGGTAGTACTGTCACACATCAAATATATGAAAGATTACCTGAGGAGCGTCGTAAAAAGGTAGCGATGCATGTATTTGATACAGATGTGAATACATTGAGTAAATTTGATCATATTCGGAAGTTTAAGACGCAAACGAGCTCGAGTAAAACACCGAGAGAGTATATTGCGGGAGATCCAACGATTCCAGAGTGGTTTCCAATGGATCCGACTATACTGGATAAACCGTTAACAGAAGGGGCCGGACAGTTACGCGTCATTTCACGGTTAGCGTTACGTGCTGCGATGAAAGAAGATAAACTCACATCGTTTTGGCAAGAAATCGAGAAGATTTTTCCAGTTACAAGTGATCAGACGGAATATGGTGTACGTGTCATTATTGTAACATCACTAGCTGGCGGAACAGGCTCAGGGATGTTTTTACAAATCGCATTATATTTGCGTGAAATGCTCCGGAAAAAATTGCAGCATCACAACATTTTAATTCGCGGTGCGTTTTTAATGCCAGATGTTTTAGTTAAGACGAGAACGGTTAGTGCGAAAGAGTTTGAAACTGTGCAAGCGAATGGTTACGCATCGTTAAAAGAGTTGCACGCTATTACGCTCGGGTCGACTGGTGAATTATCAAAACGAGGCGGCGTAACGATTGAATTAGAATATCGTCCTGATCAAGTGGATGAAGATGGAAGAACAAATCATACGATAAAGCAGCATCATTTACCGTACAATTATTGTTTCTTATATGATTATGAAAATTTACATGGGCACCATTTGCACAATTTATCAGATTATATGGAGCAAATGGCAAATACGATTTATTTACAGTTATTCAGTCCAATGTCTGCAAATCATTTTGCGCAAGAAGATAATCAAATTCAGCAATTGGCAGAATCGAGTGGGAAAGGAAGATATTGCGGAGCAGGAACGGCGAAGCTCATTTATCCGTATGAGCACGTTTTGAAATACTGTGCTTTAAAATGGGCGGTGCAAGGTTTAGATGAATCTTGGCTTCATTTAGATCAACTGTTTCAAGAGAAGAAGCAAAGATATGATCAAGATGTAAAGCGCGGTATGCAGCGTGAAAAGCCAGAGCGCGGGAAAAGTTATTTAGAAGATTTAGAGCATCTTGCTACTCGTCCAGAACAGGCCCATATTTTTTATAGACAAATGTTCAATGAGACGCGCGAAGGGGCAGAGGTCGGTAAGGTCGGTGTTGCAAAATCAAAATTGTTTTTAGATGCTGTCGAAAGCTACGTACACCGTACAGTGCAAAAAGATGAAGAATTAAACCGCCTGCAGCATGAGTGTAAAATATCGGCTGCGAAACTGAAAATGATGGAACAAATGAAAGGTGAAGTAGCGAGAGTTGATCATGCGGTTCGTTTATATGCTTATGCGATTCCGAGCCGTGTACATGAGCATGTGACTACACTTTTATATGACATGGTCGAATCAGACCGCTTTATACCGAGTGGCTCAGAAGGACAGTCTTATCAATTAAATACATGGTTTTTAAAGAAAACGGATCCGGTTCATCCAGTCGCAGCACGTTTTATGCTGTATGAAATTCGTAAGCAGTTAGTAGAGAAGATGAATCGACTGCATGAAAATAATGAACAAAAGCGTAATTTAATTCAAAACTACGATAAGAAATTTAATGTGAGTAATATTGATGGAACGGTAACGGCTGTTCGCCGCGTTGAAATTGCTCAGCAACAAGGCTGGGTCGGGAAAATGTT
Organism: Bacillus sp. JJ783; assembly: GCF_036963225.1. Classification (NCBI taxonomy): domain Bacteria; kingdom Bacillati; phylum Bacillota; class Bacilli; order Caryophanales; family Bacillaceae; genus Bacillus; species Bacillus sp. JJ783. The sequence goes on from NZ_JBALMG010000068.1 coordinate 21,536, forward strand.
TTATAATCAGCAACGTTTGTTCAAAAAAGAATTTGAAGATATCGTAACGCAATATGTGCATAAATTAAGTGAGTATCGTAAAGAAATGTTGTTAGAACTCGTGTATCAATCGCTATACCAAGCAGTTGATAAAATGATCCAATATTGGGAAAGATTCTTTGATAATTTACACGAAACACGTGAAAATTTATTGTTTGAAATCCAAAAGCGAAGCAAGGAATTTGAGGGGAAAACGAACCCGACGAATGTATACGTATTAGCTGAAGAGAAATTGCAAGAAAAGATTTGGCAAGATATGCAGCAACATTTAAATTTAGGTGTATTACCGAAAGATATATCGGCTGAAATTTATATGAGCTTGTACGGGGAATATTGTCGTGATGCGAAAGCCGAAGAAATTCAGTCGAAAAAGGTGGAAGACTTCTATCGTGAACATATATTGAGTTATTGTTATGACGAACTTCAAGTGCGCTATCGTGACAAACTAGAGCTTAATATCGTTGAAGCATTGCGAAAAGAAGCAGATTTCAAGAAACGTGATCGTGATGAATACGTTCGTGAAAAAATTGAAGATCTTTTCCATTTAGCAAGTCCGTTCGTTCCGAAAGTTTCTCATCATAGAGAGTTACAATATTGGGGCGTACATCCTTCTTTAAAACAAGAATTGCAAGAAGAGTTATTGCAAGAAATGTTTAAAGAAAAAGATACGGTAAACGAGGCGTTTTCACCATTTGAAGTGATTTGTTATCGTGCTCATTACGGATTATCGCTACAAGATTTTCCTAAGCTTTCATCTGGACATATTGCGAATGGTTTTATGAACGATAAAGGTGATTATTTTCAATCGTATTATCGCCGCGTGAACAAATTAAATAGTAAAAAATCTAGTTTGACGCCGCATTTAGATAAATATTGGCACTTACCAGCCTTTATGCCAGACTTGAATGCAACGCAAACGAAGTTAGATTACGATAAATGTAATCGTGCTCTTCTATACGCGTATATGTATCGCTGGATTAGCTTAGTTGCTGTTGATGGGCAATTCGTGTATCAATATAACGGTGTCGGCCGTAGCTTTTTAATCCAGTCGATGGGGAAAAATATTTCAAGCGAAAGTTATAAGTTGCACAGAGCATTGCTTCATAATCCGTTTATTTATGAAAATATCTTGTCCAGGTTTGAAGAAGAGCAAGAAAAGGCAATGATACAAGGTGGACATTTATATACACATGCATTTGTATTAGGTGCTCAAGATATTAGATGGCTTCGTAAAGAGCATGTCCATAATATTTTAGATATGATTTTAATGTATGATCGTGAGGCAAAATATGACCCGACGTTAGAAGAAACATCTGACGATTTGTTAAGGCTATTCCTTGATGAAATTGAGTTGTATTTCCAAAACTATTACGGAACAGGTGCAGATATGGTTGCAAAGAAAGAAAAAGAGATGTTTATGAAACAATTGTGGGATCGTTCGTATGCGAAAGGGTATGTGGATCCAAATAGTGCGCCTTATAAAAAATGGCAAAATGTATTACATGTTCCCGATGAAGAAGAAGTGCCAAAAACGAATGTATAATGAGTGAAAAGGGAATCCTTAAGAATGGCAATACAACTTTAGAAATGAGGGATTCCGATGCCGTTTTTAGGAAGTGTATACCAAATATTTGGATTATATCCAGAAATTTATCATGCGATGATTTCAGCAGAGCTGCAAGAAGAAGCTCAAAAGGAACATATCGATAATAATAGTACAGAAATTGAAGCGGAAGAATAAAGTGCAGATGAACATCTGCGCTTTTTTTATTGTCTTAGGTGAAAATACTGTTTGCAATTTGTAGGGAAGTTAATCGGTCTAACAAGATGAGTAATTATTTCTGTATAACGAATCGACTGGTTTTATCTTGTTTGTATATGGGGATTTCATTGAGTCTGATGTATAAAAATGAATTCTGAAATAATATAAAATGTATTGAAATGGTAATTAACAGTGTTTTCAAGTGGTATCGTATATTTTGGAATACTATTTTATTTATAATTATTCGATGTGGGTGAATTAATTATATTGTTGACAATATAATT
>NZ_JBALMG010000069.1:0-22655 GCF_036963225.1 Bacillus sp. JJ783
GAAGGTTCTTCAGTTGGATCTGGCTCATTCTCATCAACGCCATTGCAACCGCACAAGAAACCTACAGATAAAATAGTAGACATGATAGCAAGTAGATATTTTCTTTTCTTCAAGTGATTACTGCTCCTTTCAGATAAATATTTGTATTATTATTATCCGCTTAAAGAAAAAGAATATGCTAAAGTTTTCCCAACATTTTTTTCCTTTATATCAATCTAGAATCAAATTCAATAATTAAGGAATTGACTAAATGTCTGTGGTTTATCGCAAAACATATCTCTAGGAAAAGTTACTTTAGTAAAAAATGTACAATACTATGTACTGTGATTTATCAAAGGTATCGTTAGGGTTGTCTCAAATCCACAAAAATTAATTTTCTATATACATTTATAATCCAGGTAACAAAAGAATTAAATAAATATGTAGTATTGCCAATAGCTATACTGGTTAAGATTCCTATGAAGGCACTTCCTATGATATCAAATGGATAATGATGCCCTAGCCAGATACGTGAAAAACCTGTCAAAATTGCTAAGAACCACATGATTGAGCCAAATAAACGCTCACGAAGTAAGACGGAGGTTGCTAAGGCAAATGCTACGGCTGTATGTTTACTAGGAAATGAAGAATTATTCTTTGATGGAATAAGTAAACGCACACGGTGTATAACAAACGGACGAGGTTTAAAATAAAAGAGCTGGATAAAACGGTTTATACATAATGAAAATCCTACTGATACCCCTGCAAATAAAATGATTTTTTTGTAAGAATTGTTTCTAAACCACATTAAGGCTAACAAAAAAATGTACAGGAATCGAGTCTTTTGTGAAATAAATATCATAAATTTATCTATGGTTGAATTACGACCAGCTAGACGATTGATAGCCCTAAACATTTTGTAATTCATGCAGATGCTCTCCTTTGTTTTTGACATATTTATATAAATATCATGCCCTCGCGAAAGAGAAATATGTAGTGTGAATGTCCTTTCTTATTATTCTACTCGGTATAAATAGATAAATAATATATAGTTGCAAATCGAACATGTTTAACGTGATATGCTCCTCCTACTGGTTATGTACATTTTTAGTTTAGACACAAAAATTTATAGAAAGCACACTCCTCTATATTCTCTTGGCATTCTTAACTTGATATTGATATAGAGCTACACCTACACCTTTTAGAGCTGTTTACGAAGACTGTAAATGTTATTCTTACTGAAAAATAATAGTTAAGTTTAGGTACGCGAATAATACTGTGAATATAGCTATTTTCTTTGTGAATATCTACTAGACAAGATCACTCCCCTCATTAAAAAAGCTGTTCTTAAGTGTAAACTAAGGCAAACAGTTCTAAGTACTCTGTATACGAAATTGCGATTTTTCAAATACTTTAAGTAGAAAGCCTTTCAATAGGAGTGAAAAAAGTGATAAGAGACAAAAGTAAAATGATTCATCTATTTTTATTATTAATTGTTACCACAGTTTTTATATGGTCTGTTATTAAGCCTGCAAGATACTCGACATGGGCAGCGGAAGCTATTCCTGCCGTTCTCGGTCTAATCAGTATAATTGCAATATACAATAAGTTTCGCTTTACCACTCTCTCTTATATCATTATTGCAATACTAGCCATTATAATGTTCGTCGGCGGTCATTACACATACTCAAAGGTTCCTCTTTTTAATTGGCTAAAAGATATTTTTGATTTAAATCGAAATCACTACGATCGATTTGGACATTTGATAAAAGGCTTGTTTACAATTGTGATAAGAGAAATATTATTACGGAAAACTCAACTAACCAAAGGCTCTTGGTTAGTTACGATCAGTATAAGCATTTCGCTTGCTATCGCTGCATTATACGAAATTATTGAATGGTTAGCTTTTAAAATAACAAAGGGAGGAACAGCAGCTAAAGACTTTTTAGGTACACAAGGCGATATGTGGGATGCACAATGGGATATGTCGCTTGCCTTAGTTGGTTCGATTCTGGCATTACTCATTCTTTCAACACTACATAACCGTCTATTAAAAGATAATTAAAAAAAGAGTATATATAGAGGAATCTGTGTAGCATTGTCATGTGTTGATGCAAACAGAAGATAGTGATTTCATGGACAGAATTATAGAAGAAGTAAATGAGTAATAACGATGCTAGTACCAGAGGAAATGGAAGTGTAAGAGCAGGACGCAGCACTCCCATAGAAACGTCAATACGGTTTTGGTGGAGGGGATGGCTTTCGTCCAAGATATCGTCGTTATAGATGACGAAGATATCTTGGACAAACTTTTCTAAGATTATTTTTGTATCCCTATTACTATTATCTTTAAAATCTTTTACCCCGCCCTAACAGGCAGTAGACCCTCACCTAAATGTTCAGAGGAATCAAACATCACTGCTCCTATTTGTGCCGAACGCCAACAGGGGCGAATTCCCACTATTGGAAGTTTCATTTTATTCTTGAGACATCTACTTTTTTACTGGTAAAGAAAAAGTTTCTTCCCTGTTCATCTCGGTATGGATAAAAATAAACTGCCTGATCATTTCATTTAACCTCTTCGCTGCTTTTGTAGGAATTTGATGCTTTACGTTATCAATGAATTTCAATTCATTATATGGCAATTTCCCATGCAGTAGTTTCGCATGATCATAAAATGATTTATCTTTCTTACCATAAACCAACAAAACCGGAAGCTCAATATTTCTAAGCTGATTGGTACAATTATAGTACAAACTATAACGATAATACTGCTCGATATTTTGGGCATTTCCTTTTCGAGCTGCTTTAAACATCTTTCTGAACAATTTATGTGTATTTGAATTTCCCCATGAAATAGACAATGCTAAAAATGAAACTGCCCCTGTTTTCGCAAGTTTCACGCCTAGTGAAATCTTATTCTTTAGATATCCATCCCTCACTTCTGACATTCCCCCGATTAGAATACCCCCTAAGGCACTTTCGACATAAGTCAACAAAAATTCTAATGCGACAGAGCTTCCGGTCGAATATCCGCATATGAAGGCTTTTTTGACTTCCAAATGATCCAATAAACGTCTAATATCTTGGGCAATCAGCGGATAGGTTATCGGTTGTCTTGAATACTGACTCCTTCCGTGTCCTCTAATATCAAAAGCAATCACTTTAAACTCTTTGGATAATTTCTCTATTTGGTACTCAAAATTTACACAAGTGAGTACAGGAGGATGAATAAAAACAATAGGAATTCCTTTTCCCTTAACGATATAATACAGACTACTACCGTCCACATCCAACATTGGCATGTATGTAATCACCTCTTTGAATTTATGTTACTATTATTTTGCATATCTTCAATAAAAAATATTTAGGGAATTTTAGGCTTTTTAGGAAAGAAAAATGATGAGGTATTAGCATAAGTTGGCATCATAAATTTCCATAAAACAATGCAATATAAAGTATGTGAAATTGAACATAGTGCTTCTTTTTCCTAAATTTTTTACAGGGGGCAAAAAATGAACACTCTTAACTTCTTTATGTCATTATTCAATTTTGGAAGAAGAACTCAGCAAATATTTAAACTGTTTAGAAATAGACGAAATAATAATAGAGGGTGGATTTGGGTTTCTTTACTAGGGCTAGGAACCGTTTTTGGTGTAGTAGCAACGCGTAATTCAAATATGATGAGACCTATCCAACGTATATTCCAAGGTTTTCAAAATACAACAAGAACATTTATTCTATCCAAAGTAAACTTGGCAAATATGGAGTTTGCCGATGAAATTACGCCTAACAACCAAAAGAAACAAGGTAATCCAAACCAATAATTGTCACCTATAATAAAAAAGTTCGTCTCATAGTGACGAACTTTTTTATTATACTTATAAACCGATATCTTATTGTCCACAACTATTGAATCACTAACAAAACCCTAACATAAACAAGTTAGTGAATGATACACTTTCAATAGTAAGGTTTAAATATTTTGATAAACAGAAAAAATTTTTTTGCTCATTTTATACAAATCATTCAAAACCTCTAAAATTGAACTGTATACTTTGATACAAAGATAGATAACCTAAATTTTGAAGTTATATTTTCAAGGAGGAAACAATTTATGACAGTAATCACTAAACTCAAACAAACTATCTCTGGTTTGAAAAGTGCGCAAGCATCTTTAGAAGGATTTGTTCTTGATACTGACAATCAGCAAGCAAAACAACTATATCAAAATGCAGCTCAGCAAGCGCAGACAATTATTGATTCTTTAGAACCACGTGTTCAGGAAGTTCAACAAGAGGAGCCTCAGTATAATCAATAAAATGGGGTGATTACTAGACTTTTGGCATAAGCAGCATCATGGTTGGATTTATATACCTAGAAAGTATTTATACTTTTTAGGTTAACTGAAGAGAGATGATTCAATGTCATCCTTTTTCTTCAGGTAATAAACCGAGAAATAACAAGTTTTCCGTATTTTATAAAACAGTAAGCGAACTCCAATTTCTTTTTGTTAGCTATTATCAACATTAAAAAAACCAACTTTTTCACATTTAGAGGTAGTACCAGCGTTCCTACAACTGGAGGCACAGTGGCATTTCCAATAGGCAAGATGCTACTTTGCTTCTTTATATTCCTTCATTATTTTATAAAACGTGTTTTTCTTTAGTTCTAACATTTCCATAAACATAACAGCTGTTACTTCTCCACTCTTCCATTTGGAATGAGTTTCTTCTATCAAATAATTGCATGATTGTTGGTACTTACGATCTGTTGGTTAATCCATATATCAAGCAACTAATCCTTGTGCGTGATATTTACTTCTTCCTCTTTAGGAATAGATTAAAAACCTACGTTAATAGCTATGTCGCGATACTTATATTTTAAGCTAATGACATAGTCCAGGATTAAAAGATATGGAGCGTTGAGACTATCATGATCAACGATTTATAAATGATTGGTCATGAACCTCAATTTTAAAATTTCTATATTGATTCGGACATACTTGGGTGTTTTCAAAAAGGAGGTATTCATTTTGAGTACAGTAGAAAATACACTATCTATTTTTGCTTTAGGTGGCGTTAATGAAATAGGAAAAAACATGTATGTAATACAATATTCAGATGACATTGTGATCATTGATTGTGGTTCTAAATTTCCAGATGAAAGTTTATTAGGAATAGATTTGATTATACCTGATATTACATATTTGCAAGAAAATAAGAATAAAATTTGTGGTTTAGTTGTTACACATGGACATGAGGATCATATTGGAGGTATCCCTTATTTTTTAAAACAACTGAATGTACCAATTTATGCAACGAAATTAACTCTAGGATTAATAGAAATTAAATTAAAAGAACATGGGCTTCAAAATCAAACACAGTTGTTTGTTATTGATTCTGATTCGTTAATTGATTTCGGAAAGATAAATCTAACCTTTTTTAAAACCAATCATAGTATTCCTGATTGCCTCGGGATTGCTTTTCATACCCCAGAAGGTACAGTAGTTCATACAGGCGATTTCAAGTTTGATTTGACGCCCGTAAATAATCAATATCCAGACATTCATAAAATGGCCAATATTGGAAGCAAAGGTGTTTTAGCTCTACTCTCTGAAAGCACAAATGCCGAACGGCCTGGATTTACCCCATCGGAACGATCAGTAGGTGAACGGATTGAAGAAGCATTTATCAAGGCTCGTAGAAAAGTTATTATCTCTACTTTTGCTTCTAACGTGAATCGTGTACAACAAATCGTAGATGCCGCTTTAAAAACAGATAGAAAGCTTGCTTTGCTTGGGAGAAGCATGGTAAATGTAGTTTCTGTTTCTTTAGAACAAGGATATTTGAATATTCCTGAAGGAATGTTAATTGAAGCAAGTGAAATCAACAGAATGGATCCCAAAAAAATAGCTATCCTTTGCACTGGTAGTCAAGGTGAACCTATGGCTGCTCTGTCTCGATTAGCCAGTGGAAACTATCGACAAGTTGATATCTTACCTGATGATACTGTTATTTTATCTGCAACTCCCATACCAGGAAATGAGCGTAATGTTTCACGTATTATAGATAACTTATTTCTATTGGGAGCCAATGTTATTTATGGATCAGGAAGTTCAACAGGAATGCATGTTTCTGGACATGCCTATCAAGAGGAATTAAAATTAATGCTTACTTTAATAAAACCCCAATATTTTATTCCTATCCATGGCGAATTTAGAATGTTACATCATCACAGTCAACTAGCAGAGTCTGTTGGTGTTAAAAAAGAGAATATCTATGTTATTGGTAATGGTGATGTTGTCGATATAAAAAATCAGATTGCCAATCAATCTAGACGTATACCTGCCGGGAATGTATATGTAGATGGATTAGGTATTGGAGACGTTGGAAATGCTTTATTACGAGATCGCAAACAACTTTCTGAAGATGGCATGCTTGTGATAGTTATCACTCTTAGTAAAACAGAAGCGAGAATAATTTCTGGACCAGACACGGTTTCTCGTGGATTTGTATATGTTCGTGATTCAGAGGATTTCTTAAAGAAAATTAACCGACTAGTTGTGGAAACCATTAACAATTTACAAAAATTAAATATTCATCAATGGAATGTTCTGAAAAGAGAAATAAGAGAAACACTTGGCCATTTTATATACTCACATACAAAAAGAAAACCAATGATTCTCCCCATAATAATTGAAGTCTAAAGTGCTTATTTTTTGTACTAATTAAGTTTACAGCTTTATCAGGTATGATCTAAATAAAGTATACTTTTAAAATTTGCAACTTGGGTGTTTTTGTCTATCCCCCGAAAAGGGGGAATAGACTTTATTTTTTATAAAAATTATATGCTATGTCAAAAAGTACACTTTATGAAAGATTTGAAAATTTTTGTTTTTTATTTAAAAATACAACTTAATCCTATTTAAATGTGTCAATAAAATTGTATACATTAAAAAACCAACTTCTTCCACATTTAGAGGTAGTACCAGCGTTCCTACAACTGGGGGCAAAGTAGCACTTCCAATAGGTGAGATGCTACTTCGCTTCTTCATATTCCTTCATTATTTTATAAAACGTGTTTTTCTTTAGTTCTAACATTCCCATGAACATAACAGCCGTTATTTCTCCACTCTTCCATTTGGAATGAGTTTCTTCTATTGTAAGTATTTGTTGTTTTTTTAAGGTCGAAAGGTTCATCTGAGGACGTCCTAAGTGCTTTCCTTGAGATTTAGCTACAGCAATTCCCTCCGCCTGTCTCTGATGAATTTTTTTGCGTTCTTGGTCTGCAACATAGGAAAGTAAAGATAAAAATTGATCTTCCATTAATCGTCCCATGTCACCCATCTCACGAAATTTACGACTATCAAACAGTGTTTCATTTTCTAACACCACAATATCTGCGTGTAATTCTCTTGTTATGTACTTCCATTCTGAAATTACTTCATCATAATTACGTCCCATGCGATCTAAAGCATCTATGTAAACAATATCACCTGTACTTAATATTTTTCGTAATAATTGATACTGAGGACGATCAAAATGTCGTCCACTTGCTTTATCGACAAAAATACGTCGAGCTTCCACTCCTCGCTCCATCATCTTATGTAATTGACGTTGTTCATTTTGATCTTTTGTACTTACACGTATATATCCATAAATATTCGCCACGTTTGATATTCTCCTTACATTTGTTACCACAATTATATCACTTTCGTTTACAAAGGTATTCATTAAAAATAAACGTTTATAAAAATATTTGTATAACCTTTACAAACAACGCACGAAAGAAAAATATATTTCGTATTAATTAGTGAAACAATCAAAAATAAGGTAAATTATACTATTTGTTTGGTACCAGATGTGATTTGGTATAATTGTATTTAAACAAATTATTGCTAATAGGTAGAGGAAGGAATATAGAGAGTGAAAAAAATATTTCAGGCCAAAAAATTCGTACTATCAATTCTAACGGTAGCCCTAGTAGTCATTATTTATTTTGGGATTCAATCAATTGCATCACCCGCAAGAGGGGTAACAAACCAAGAGAATCCAATTCAGCTTGTAAGCAAACAGCCCAACGTTGATATAAACAAACCAGTACCTAATCAATTTAACGGTCAAATACGGAAAGTTGCATATCTTACATTTGATGATGGACCAGGAAAGTATACAGCTGAGCTTTTAGATATACTAAAACAACAGGATGTTAAAGTAACTTTTTTCTTAACTGGTAAGAATGTAAAGGCCTATCCTGATTTAGTAAAACGAGAAAAAGCAGAAGATCATTATGTGGGTATGCATAGCATGACTCATGATTTCAAAAAATTATATACAAATGGTGACTATGTTAATGAAATGACAACAAATCAAAATTTAATAGCGAACATTATTAAAGAAAAACCACAATTAACCCGACCTCCTTATGGTTCTATGCCTGGATTAAATGAAGAACTTCGTAATAAGGTAGTAGATGGTAGATTTAAAGTATGGGATTGGACAATTGACTCCCTAGATTGGAAGTATAATAACGTACCTATAGAGTCGGCTTCCATGAATATCGCTCAAAATGTACTTACTAATGCAACGAAGTCCCAAGAAGTTATATTAATGCATGACATCCATCCTCAAGCTGTTGCAGCCGTACCAGCCATCATAAAAGGGTTAAAGGAAAAAGGGTATGAATTTGAGGCATATCATGAAAGCAATCACTTCCCTTTAAATTTCTGGCAGGATCCACGTATTTGAGCTTTAAGGAGATGTATAAAGTCACACCTCTATTTATAAAAAAAGATTTAGCCCCTTGTAGAACAACAAGGGGCTATTCAATGTTTTTGCTTATCCTTTAGTTTAAAGCAACACTAGCTATTTATTATTAAACTATATATTTAATAAAGTACTTCCATAAAATTCTTTTTTATGCTATATAATATTTCTAAAGCGCTTAGAAAGGGAGAGGTTTATATAAAAATCATACAAGATTTTACAGAACCTTATTTTAAAACTGTTGGAGAACAAAGTAAGGCATATCGAGTAATTGGTTGCAAAGATGGTAAAGAAAAGCATTTCCCTATTACATTTAAAACATTAAAAAGGGCACGTATATTTAATTACAGGTATGCTTGTGAAAATCCTGAGTGGCTGAATAGAAATGGCGACATAAGTGAGTATAATGTTAAGATGGGGAGACCTGAATATAAAAATATTTGGCACGATAATGTTATAGAGAATGTATATAAAAAGTATACTGATTTTGATAGTTGGGAAATCAATCATTAAAGCAGTAACCAATCGTTCAAATAATCTACAAATAAAATATAAAGAATAATAAATAAGTTATAAAAAGGAGATTCAATAGCATGAATATTGCATTTTTTCTTACTCCTAAAAGTGAATTGGTTTATATAAATATAAATTCAACAATGCGTCAGGCTTTAGAGAAGTTGGAATACCACCGATATACAGCTATCCCCTTGGTCAATACTGAAGGAGAATATGCAGGTACACTTACAGAAGGGGATTTATTATGGAAACTTAAAAACACGTCATCTTTAAGCTTTAACAACACTCATCAAGTTGTTCTGAGTGAAGTTTCTTTACACCGTACGAATGAACCAGTTTCTATCAATGCGGAAATTGAAGACCTTTTATCAAGAGCTATGGAACAAAATTTTGTTCCTGTTATAGATGACGATGGGATTTTTATAGGTATTGTTAAAAGAAGAGATATTATTCAATATTGCGCACAAGGTTTATTATTTAAGAACCATTCTGTATAAACATATGAACTTTAAATTATGTCAAATCCTCAATTTAAAATTCATATAAAAAGAATATATCTTGGTTTAACCAATCATACAATTATAGTATTACGAACTATCAAAAGATATAAGAATATCATTGTTCTATACTTAAATACCCCTGACTTTATACATAAGTCAGGGGTTAATAAAAATATTAATCTCTTATAGAGATAATCTTACTCATCATCACTATCTCCAAAGAAATCACCTAGAAATGATTCTTCCTCATTCATTCCTAGTTCTTCGGTTGCTTCTTCTACCATTTCCTCTACACCTAATCCATCCATTAGTTCATTCAATAATATGCCACCTAATATTCCGACAGCTAAACCCCCAATCATACCTGCAATTGGACTTCTTCCGTTACTGCTCTGATGGGCATGATCGTAGTTTTGTTGTGTCTGATATGAGAATGATTGCGCATAAGCATGCGGATCATTTACCATTTCATTTATATATTCTTTTAAAATATTAGCTATTTGTCTACTTTCTTTTAATACATCTTGTTCAATGAAAAACTCACGTCTTGCTTCCATTTCCCCATGTCTGGTTCTGCAATCTACTTCCATCCAAATGCGAATCCCTGACTCTTCATAAGCAAAACGAATCTCTATTTCATCAACTTCGTTTACAAATAATTCTCTTGGGAAAAAGGAAAATTCTTGACCCAGCTCATCTAACTTACCCGATGTAGATTTCTCCTGAAATCCTAATCGATTCAATGCATAAAAAACATTTTGCACTTCTTCCGGTGCTTCAATAACAAGACGATCAAAGTCTTTTCGATCTACGCCACCTTCAATGTCTAAGTGCGTATCAAAATAGTAAGAAACGCCTCCTCTAGATACAGGAAGATCTCTTGGAATATCATAAGAAAATGAAATTACCTTCGCCTCCTCTGGAAGAATGTTATAGGATCCGTTCAATGGAATTGTTGCCACCTCACGTGTAACAGAGCCTTGTTTTGTTACAACACTCATCATAAAGCGCGCTGTAAGGCTATTCATTTTTTGTTCAACTTGACCGCCTTCAATCCAAGCTTCTCCATACAGTGTTTCTCCAGCAGAATAAGATGGCTTTTTAAAACGCAAATCTACTGTTGCTGCACCTTTACCGAATTTAGCCAAAATCTTTTTAAACATTTTGTCTCTCCCTTTTTTCTTATAATATAGTTATTTATTTAGAGAAAACAAACGGCAACTATTCTGTTACCGCTTGTTTTGTTTCTTTTGCTTTTTGAATTTCTATTTGTTTAATGTGGTGTGTATCTTTAGAAATGACTTTAAATTCATATCCGTCTGCTTCCACAGACTGTCCTTCTTGAATATAATAATTCTGCATCATCACCCAACCACCAATGGTGTCTACATCTTTAGCATCTAAATGTAAATCTAGTAAGTCATTCAATTCATTAATCAGTACCTTCCCATCTACAACTTTATGAGTTTCACTGATATGTTGAATTGGAGCACGTTCATCTTCATCATACTCATCTCGAATTTCCCCAACAATTTCTTCAAGAATATCCTCAATTGTAACAATACCTGCTGTCCCACCATATTCATCATATAATACGGCTAATGGAATACGTTTCTTCTGCATTTCTAACATTAAATTGTGAATTGGAATCGTCTCAATTACTTGAATAACAGGACGTGTATACGAACGAATTGTATCATATGGTTCTGTACTCTTATTTATATATCGAATAAAGAAATCTTTTACATTCACCATACCAATAATCTCGTCTTTATCTTCTCCAAATACAGGATAACGCGTATATTTTTCACTTTGTATTGTATTAATATGTTCCTCTAGAGAATTATCTACGTGCAAACCAATAATTTCTGTGCGAGGTACCATAATTTCTTTTGCAATACGATTATCAAATTCAAAAATGTTATTCACATATTTATACTCTGCTTGATTAATTTCTCCACGCTCATAACTTTCTGAAAGGATGAGACGTAATTCTTCTTCTGAGTGCGCTACTTCATGTTCAGATGCTGGTTTTAAACCAAATAGCCCAGTTAACATTCGTGCAGATCCATTTAATAATCGAATGAACGGGTACATAATTTTGTAAAACCAAATAAGTGGGGTAGAGAGTAATAATGTCACTTTTTCAGCTTTTTGAATTGCGAATGTTTTTGGTGCCAATTCTCCTACTACAACATGCAGGTATGTCATTACAGTAAAGGCAATCCCTAGAGATAAAATACCTGCAACGGAAGAATTGATATGCCATTTTTCAAATAAAGGGTGTAAGAGTCGCTCAATGGTCGGTTCACCTAGCCAACCTAATCCCATTGCTGTGACTGTAATTCCTAATTGACAGGCTGACAAATATTCGTCTAGGTTTGATGTTACTTTTTTGGCAGCCAAGGCACCCTTTCTACCTTCTAATACAAATTGATCAATTTTTGAACTTCTAATTTTTACAATCGCAAATTCTATTGCTACGAAAAAACCTGTAAAAGCGATTAAAACCGCTACCATCACTAAATTCAATATTTCCAACTAATACCTTTAGTTACTTCGAAACTAAAGGATCCACCTCCTATAAAAATCATTCTTGTATATTTTTATTCTTCGTCATTTCCTTGAAAGAAAATCATTACATATTTTAAAAGCTCTAATACTGAGATAAGTGTAGCGGCTACATATGCTAATGCAGCGGCTCCCAAGACTTTATTCACACCTTTTGAGTCTTGGTCAGAAATCATTCCTTCTGCAAGCATCAAACGTTTCGCACGAGCACTTGCATTAAATTCTACTGGCAACGTAACTAACTAAAATGCAACTGCTGCTGAGAAAAAAATGATAGCAATCCCAATTAATGAAAAGGCTTGAAATAAAAATCCACCCAGTAATAAAAATGGGGCAATTCCTGACGCAATGTTTGCAACAGGAAACATTTTGTGTCGAAGGCTTAAGAATCCATACGCTTGATCATGCTTAATTGCATGTCCGACTTCATGTGCTGCAACTGATACAGATGCAATAGAGTGACCATAGTACACACCTTCTGATAGTCTTACAACTCGTACCATTGGATCATAGTGGTCAGTAAGCCTGCCAGGAACAACTTCAATTGGCACACGATATAACCCATTATTATCTAAAATTTTTCGTGCTACCTCAACACCACTGAGTCCCGAATAAGCACCTACCTCAGATCATTTATTAAAATTTCCTTTTACTTTAAAGTGTGCCCATATGGATAAGCCAAACGCAATTAAAATCAGAAAATCCATTGGGTGAAATAACATCGTTTTATTTCTCCTTTAGTTTAAGAATAAAACAAGTGTTTGAATGAGTGTCGTCGTTTGACCAGATAACCCTTTCATATAGAGTCTCTTTTGTTCTTCTGTAAGATTATCGAGTAGTGGTTTCAAATCCATTAACTCACATTCTAATTGTTGAATATGGCTTGACACGTCACTTACTTTTCTTGCAATTTTATTGTTTTCTACTGTTTGGTTTTGTTGATTATCCAATACTTTTCTAATTTCACTGAGTTGCATGTTTAGTTGTTTGCATTTCTCAATGAACTTCAATCGATCCACTGTTGATTCATCGTAGTAACGATAATTTTTGTTGGAACGCTTCGCTTCTAGTAAGCCTAAATTCGTATAATAATCAATGGTTCTTTTCGAAACCTGAGCCAGCTGTGACACCTCTCCGATTCGATATCGGTTCCCAATGATCGTCACCCCTTCACTTAAATTAGCTAAATAGTAGCATACAGAAAAGCGTACAGTCAAACGTTATGGTTTTTATTTTTCAAAAGATTTAATATCGTTCATAAAATAGACATATTTAATCATTTTTATTCTGTATATAAAGGTAGTGTTTTTTATATCTTAGTTGTCAGTTTAGTATTAAGTATATAAAAGAGCAATCAGTATACTTACATTAAGAAATAAAATTTATGTAATTGGTTTGGACATGTAAAGGGGATGGAAGATTGAAAACAAGAGAGCTTCTTAGGGGTACGGCAACGATTCCTTCTTTTTGGAGCCACTCATAAAAATAACACAAGAGGCAAAACGATATTTATCGTCTTATCCTCTTATCTTTCCGTTAATTCACTGATCCAACTGAAATACAGGTATGGCTGAGATAAGTTCAAAAAAATAGAAAGATCTCATTCAAAAAATCTTATCATGAATGCGGTCTTTCTATTAAAATGCTGTTTAATTTCCACCTTAAAAATGCTGTACATTCATTGGCTTTCAAATTAACTCTGTTGTATTAAACCCACAATTTAAACCTTTTTAACAAATTCAGATTTTAATTTCATAGCTCCAAAACCATCAATTTTACAATCAATATCATGGTCTCCATCTACTAAACGGATACTTTTTACTTTTGTACCTATTTTTACGACTGATGAAGTTCCTTTTACTTTAAGGTCTTTAATTACTGTTACAGAATCACCATCGTTTAAGATATTTCCGTTTGCATCTTTAATCACTTTTGTATCTTCACTATTTTCAGTTTCTGATTCTAAAGTCCACTCATGAGCACATTCTGGGCAAACAAAAAGATTTCCATCTTCGTAAGTGTATTCTGAATTACATTTTGGGCAATTTGGTAAATTAGACATATTTTTATTTCCTCCACTCGTTATCATTCATTCTAAATATATAAAAATTTTTTAATTACCTTTTTCCAACTTCGTAAGAATAACAATTACGAAGTTAAAATGTAAGAAGCTTTTCTTATCTGTGTCTTAAGCATCTATTTTTATCGCAGATCATTCAGTTTCTTAATGATCATGTTCGGTGTCGCCCATTCATCACGGTCGAAGTCAGAAATAGACACTTCAATGTTTAAACGTTCTTGAAATTCTACCAATAAAGATACTGTACCAAAAGAATCTAGAATCCCTTCTTCAAATAATTGCACATCTGGGTTATCTTTTACGATATCATTTTCACATACTTCTTCTAAAACATTTAATACTTGATCTTTAAATTCAGACATTTTTTATGCTCCTCTATACTCATGATTTATCATTAATTTTTTCATGGTTTTCTATTTTTTAACACATCATTTAAAAGAATCTGTCCCATCATCATTACAAAGCTACCCCTAGTTTTTGTGTAATAGTTATTCAGATTTAACAAATAATTGTTCCCTGGAACATATGTGATTACAAACCCTTTGTTCTTTTCTTTAGGGAATGGAATGTATATGTTTTTAACATCTGGCTGTATAGCTGGAATGTCTTTCGAAAACAAACCATTTAATTTCGTTAAAAACGTCTTTCCATTAGAGATAGGTTGTATTTTCTCAGCCCTGTTAACACCATTTTTGTTTTTACTTGAATCTATTCCCCATACAATTACACCACCAGAAACACAAGAAAAAAATGACACGCTTTTTTCATAATTCTCTTTATCATCTTTTGAAAGAACACTAATCGTACAATCTGTTTTACATTGAAATGTACAGAAGATATTCTCTTCTTGCTGTTTCATGATCATATGTTGGATGTATGAAAAACCTTCTTGTTCAAACCTTGTAAAAATCTTCTCCGCATTCTCCAAAGTAAACTTTCTCCTTCTCTATTTTTTAATAAAATGATTAAAAGAGTAGATCAAATCAAACAAACTTTGTATGTGAAGTGAATTTTTAAAACTCTAATGCATTTGACTTTTTCTTTATTGTATTCACTTCCTGAGAAAGCCCGGTACATTCATGAAAAGCGAAATGCTTACACCCTATACATTTTTTTGTATTCAAATGTCTTAAAGCATAGTTGATGGCTTCTCCGGTATGATCAAAAAAGTTTTCTTCTCCAATCTCAGCGTACAATCTATTCTTATCTAGTGTTGCTTTTAGCTCTGATTGAATTCCTGAAATGAGAAGTACGCCACCTTGGTTTTTAAAATGCTGAACAATATTCCTAAAGTAAGACTCTCCTGTTGTATCAATAAAAGGAACTTTTCCCATACGCAAAATTAAAACTTTGGGTTTATAATGAATGGTCGCTAAAATGTTTTGTTCAAATGTTTGAGCAGCTCCAAAGAATAACGGTCCTTCTATTGTATAAATACTAATTTGTGGACAATCATGAGCTTTATTTACCACATGTGGTAACAATTTTTCATGCTTCCTTGTATGATCAGGAAGCACTTTAGATATGACAAGCATGTTGCTCATACGTTTTGTAAATAAAATAACAGCTAAAATAAGTCCAATTTCCACAGCTGTTGTCAAACTTGTAAATACAGTCAGTAGAAATGTTACAAGTAATACAAGAGAATCCCCTGTCTTCATTTTAAGTATGTGAATAAAATGTTTTTGCTCACTCATGTTCCAAGCTACCACCATTAAAATGGGAGCCATACTAGCAAGTGGAATATGCGAAGCGTATGGAGCTAATAGTAGAAGTGTGAATAACACAAATACCCCGTGAATAACTCCTGACATCGAAGATGTAGCTCCACTCTTAATATTGGTTGCTGTGCGGGCAATCGCTCCAGTTGCCGGAATCCCTCCAAATAACGGGGTAACAATATTGGCAATGCCCTGACCAATCAGCTCTTTGTTACTGTTGTGCTTACTATTTGTCATACCATCTGCCACGACAGCGGATAAAAGAGATTCAATACCACCCAACATTGCAATAACAAATGCAGGGCCAATTAACTGTTTGATACGCTCTACTGTGATTTCTGGTATATCAAACTGAGGAAGTGTATTGGGAATCTTACCATATGCTGTACCAATAGTAGGCACATGACCTGAGAAAAATACAGTTGCAATGATAGTTGAAATTACAACACCTACTAATGAACCAGGTACTTTAGGTGAAATTTTTGGTGTTATGAGTATAACAAAAAAGCAAATCAAAGCAGTTATAACACTGTAAAAATTGGTAGTACCGATATGAGTGAAGATTTCCTGCAGGTTTGCTATAAATTCCTCGTGTTTTTTTATACCTGTTAGACCTAAAAAACTAGCAATTTGTCCCGTAAAGATCATGACGGCAATACCTGACGTAAAACCAATTGTTACAGGACGTGGGATAAACTTAATTAAAGATCCCAGTTTAAAAATTCCCATAAGACATAAGATAATTCCGGCTAACAAACCAGCAAGTAGTAAATCTTCATATCCATAGGTAATGACAATTCCTAAAAGAATTGGAACAAAGGCACCTGTAGGTCCTCCAATTTGATACTTTGAACCACCAAATAGTGAAATGAGTATCCCAGCAATACATGTTGTATAAATCCCATACTCTGGCTTAACACCAGAGGCTATAGCAAAAGACATAGCAAGTGGTATCGCAACAACTCCGACAATCATTCCTGACAGAAGATCCTTTTGAAAATGTTCCAATGAATATCCTTCAAACCTTCCCGTAAATAACCCTCTCATTACAAACCCTTCTTTTCTATTTTTAATAAATCTGGATTACAAATGCATTTCTCGTTCCCTTATACAGGAGATTTTCATTTTCACAAAAGAAAACATTATCCTAATATTTACTATACGTTTTTCTTAAATGACGATCTAATTTACCTACATCTCCACCTTGTTGTACGTAGGATTTCAACCTTTCCGCTAGAAGTTCTCCGGCTCGACTATCTAGCTTCTTCGTATCAATAAACGATGTAATCCTTATCTTATCTGGAGTCATATCTCTACGAAACATCTGTCCTGGGATTTCACTCCAAAAACGATTCCATTCATCTAATAATCCGATTTGATCAAATAAAAAACCTTGAATCCCACATAACCAAGCTGTACAAGCTGTATTTCTTTTTTGACATCCAACTCCATCTTGTAAATGCTGACATGAAAAACAACAAGAATTCCCACTTTTAATACAAACATTACAAACGTGATGAGCTCCTATTGAGCGAAATATTTCAGTCCCATGTTGGATGATATCTTCTTTCTTAACTTCAATGCTCAACCTACCCCTCCTTAACTATCGTTTCAAGTTCTGTTTCATCTAGTTCTTCTAACATTGAAATTGTATCGATTAAATGGTTGTTAAAAATTTTTCGTGCAACTACCAGTAAATCTACAATCATAGGGTCTCGTAGAGAATATAAAACTCGTTTTCCATCTTTAATACCAACAACAATGTTTTTTGAACGTAGTACACTTAATTGTTGAGAAACAGCTGAACCTTCCTTGTTAAGGATGGTTTGAATTTCATTTACACTTCTTTCACCCTCTGACAATAGTTCTAAAATACCTATTCGCAAAGGATGTGATAAGGCTTTAAAAAAATCAGCTTTAAATTGTTGCATTTCATTTCCCATTAAAACACCTACTTATTTTTGATTAAAAAAAGTATCATATACATCTTCAAATGTTTGAATATGTATATGATACTTCTAGAACTTACAATTTTCAATAAAAACATTTGAACCCATATGGGTAAATTATTATTAGGTACATATTGTAATACTACGCCCCGTTTTTACACGTATTTCGGTTATACCCTAATATCAGTTACATTAGTATTGAATATTTTCATGAGAAATTATAGCACACGATTCATAAAAAACGATATTTAATGAGATATTATGACATGTATCGAAATACATAAAGAAGGTGAATGACGTGAAAAGACTTCTAATTTTGTATGTCCTGGTTTCAATTTTAGCGGGCTGTTCTACAAAACAATCTCCAGTTGAAAAGCATGAATCTAACGTTGGACATGAAAATGTTGAATTAACAAAAAATACAAAAAATCCCACATTCCAAAATGAACCACTTCAATCCCCAGCTCCTTCAGTCCAAGAAAAGGTCATTTTAGACGTGCCATTAATATCTCAAAAACCTGAATTGAAATACGGATGCGAAGTTACGAGCTTAGCGATGGTATTACAGTACGCTGGTATTAAAGTGAATAAAATGCAGTTAGCCAACAGTATCAAAAAAGATAATACCCCGCTGTCTATGAATAAAAACGGAGACATCATTCAATGGGGGAATCCTAAAGAAGGATTCGTTGGAGATATAACGGGTAAAACTAAGGGATATGCTGTCTACGTCCAACCGTTACAAGAATTGATGGAACGTTATCTTCCAAATCGCACAGTGAACTTAACAGGAAAAGCTTTCAATGATGTGCTAGCTCAAATCAAAATGGATAAACCTGTAGTGGTTTGGACGACCGGAGATTACAAAGTTCCGGATAGATGGGAGTCTTGGAAACATGGGAACAAACAAATCACAGCTCCTCTGGATTTACACGCTGTTGTACTTATAGGTTTTGAGGATGGGTACATTTATATTAATGATCCTTTAAGCGGAAAAAAAGCGCATAAGGTAAACCAAGAAACTTTCATTCAATCTTGGGATACATTGGGGAAACAAGCCTTATCATATCGTTAACGAATTTAAATGCGTTTAATATCTATAGGAGTCCAAAGTAAAGAACGTGAATCTTGTACGCTAAGTGATTACCCTCATGAAAAAGTTGATTTTTTATTTCTCTATCTAGAGGCGCGCCAACCGAATGACATAAAACTCACAATAATACATTTTTCAGAGGTTAAAACCCTTATTTTCCCACAATAAAGGGGTTCTAGAGCAAAAAAAGCTAATTTTGTACGCTAAGCCAATCTAAAGCTCCTATTAACTTCTATTTCCTGTTAGATTTTTTTGCCATTATAATCGACCAGGGGTGTTCATTCCAAATACCAAATCCTTCTGAATGCTTTTTATGGGTGTTTTTATAAATGCTCTGTCCATGAAATAAAACTAAGTTATCAGTCTAATTCTATATTTTACTAAAATGACCTATCTTAATTTTAAATTTACAACCCAAAAAAAGCCGGTTTTTCCTCTGTTAAGGGGAATTAACGGCTTTTTGCACTCTAATATTTTCTTTTTAACCTTTATCGTAAATCTATCCAATCAAGATTTTCTCTTCTGCATAACGTACCTTACTGTTCTTATTTCCAGACATAGCAAGAGCAAATGCCATTGTTAAAGGACCTAATCTACCTATAAACATCATCACTGTAATCAAAATACGTCCTATAGGGGTAAGATCGCTTGTAAATCCTGCACTCAGTCCTACTGTACCAAATGCAGAAACAGTTTCAAACAGAATTTTTGAGAGTTCAGCCCCTTTTTCCGTAATCGTCAGTAAAAAGAATATGATGAAGATAAAAAGAATGGCTGTAGTAGCGATTGACAACGCCCTATTAACTTGGCCTTGAGGAATTCTTTTCTTAAATACGTTAATGTCGTCCTTATTTTTTATTACTGCCCAAAGTGAAAGTAGAAGAAGTATAGCTGTAGTAACTTTAATCCCTCCACCAGTTGAGCCTGGAGATGCTCCTATGAACATTAAGCCTATGATATAGACTTGAGAACTTATCGTCATTTGACCAATGTCAATTGTATTAAATCCAGCGGTTCTAGGTACGGTTCCTTGAAAATACGCTGCCCATAGCTTATCCCCTAATGGTAAAGAACCTAGTGTAGAAGGATTATGATATTCTAAACCTAAAATCACGAATAGACTAATCGTATTAAGAAAAAGTGTGCCACCTAAAACGAGCTTGGTATGTAGTGAAAGCTTCCTCAAGTTTTTTTTCTCAAGTATATCTAGAATAACTGTAAACCCTATACCACCTGTCATGAATAAAACCGTAATCATGATGTTGACGATAGGATCACCTACCCACTTACTGAGGCTATCAGGTTCTAATCCAAACCCGGCATTATTAAATGCGGAAATGGAGTGAAATATACCATAATATATCGCTTTTTGCCAAGGCATCTCATATGACCAGCGAATGGCTAAAACTAGAGCTCCGAGCAACTCAGTAGCAAGTGTAATGACAATGATTCTCTGAACTAATTTTATAATTCCTTGTAAAGACAAGGAGTTAATGGACTCTTGAAGCAGAAGTCTCTTCCTCAATCCAATTTTTTTCCCTAATATAAGAAACATCAAAATTCCACTGGTCATAAACCCCCAACCACCAAGTTGGATAAGAATAAGTAAAACAACTTGTCCAAATAAAGTAAATGTAGTCCCAGTGTCAACTACTGCGAGCCCTGTTACACATACAGCAGATGTAGATTCAAAAAGAGCATCAATAAATGATAAATGATGACGGTCTTGGGTTGATATAGGTAACATGAGTAAAAAGGTTCCAATTAAAATTAAGCCTAAAAAACCTAATACTAAAATATGTGCTGGATTTAGTTTGAAGAATAGGTTTTGTCTTTTGAAAATTTTATGAACCAAAATAATAACTCCTCTCGAATGGTAAATGTATATGGATGATTAGTTTTCCCATAAAAACAATATCATATAAAGAACAACAGTGTGATATAAATTAAAAAAGTCCTCTTTTCGCTTGCCAGCTAAAAGGAGGACTTTTCACAGATAAGATTTGATAAAATAAATTGCAGAAAGGTTGGATTTAGATGGCAAATGACTACCTAAAAACATCTAACAACCAGTATATTCTAACACATACATCTAAAAAAAGAAAAAGAGGTACGAAAAAGCGATATTACAACGTTTAGAGATTCAGCTGAGAAACGTGTATATCTCGGCTGAACCCCTTTATCATTTTAAAGAATTATTCTTAAATAATAAACCTTGTGCACAATAGTGGATAATATCTCTTCTTTTAACAATACCTATAAAAATGCCCTCGTCATCTATAACAGGAACAAAGTTTTGCTCCATAGCTCTTGATACAAGGTCTTCAATTTCTGCATTGATGGAAACCGGTTCATTAAAGCGATGTAAAGAAACCTCACTCAAAAGAACTTGATGAGTATTGTTAAAGCTTAAAGATGATGTTTTTTTGAGTTTCCAGAGTAAATCTCCTTCTGTAAGTGTACCTGCATATTCCCCTTTATCATTCACTAAGGGGATAGCTGTATATCGATGGTGTTCCAACTTTTCTAAAGCCTGACGCATCGTTGAATTTATATTTATATATGCAAGTTCACTCTTGGGTGTAAGAAAAAATGCAATATTCATTTTATTGATTGCTCCTTTAACATTTCATTTCCTAATTAATCTTTATATTTTATTCATAACATTATTTGAAATATAGGGTTCAAACTAAGTTCTTCTGCATAAATTTATATTTAATGGATTATCTCTTATTTCTTTTTAACAAACAAGTATTTTATGAAATTTTATCATAAAATACCATATTTTACTTTTCGATAAAACAAAAAAAGCCCTACTTTACAGAGCTTTTAATCATTAATAATAGTGCTCCCCCATCACTATCAAGCTAACAGAAACAAATATTCCAAACAGAAAACTTTGGGGTCTGTATAGCGGTGAAACCGAATCACGTAATAAGCATTAGCGGACATTATTTTCTCATTAATACCTTAAAAACCATATCCATTTTCTCTCTACTCTTACCAAGATTAAGGACTTCTTTGCTAGTTTCTAATAATACTTGTCGCGATTTACCCATGTGTTATCCAATCATTGAAATCAGCGTAATTTTTATATACATTTTCTATAACATTATCATGCCAGACATTTTTATATTCATCTCTGCCCAGTTTAACATTATACTCACTGATATCACCATTTGCATTTAGCCATTCAGGGTTTCTGTGAGCATGTCTATGGTTGAACGTTCTTGCCTTTTTTAATGTTTTAAATGTAATCGGAAAAGGTTTTTCTTCTCCATCTTTGCAACCAATCACTCTATATGTCTTATTTCGTTCACCAACAGTTTTAAAATAAGGTTCTGTAAAACGTTCTATTTGTTTCATATGAACATTCCCCTTTCTAAACACCTTAGATACATTATATAAAATTAATTACCTTGTTATCGAATATAAAAATAAAAAGAACTTGTAGAAATACTACAAGTTCTTTTTATTT
>NZ_JBALMG010000070.1:0-7051 GCF_036963225.1 Bacillus sp. JJ783
CTTGACGGGGATAAGACCAGTTCATGTCTTTTTTTGTGTTGGCGTTATTCTTAGAAGAGCGTTTAAAGTAGCGGTAACGAATAAAATGTTTTTACTAGGTATTTAAATAGGGGTAACTGGCATCTAGTCAAACTCAATATTATTTTGAGTGTAACTGGTCACTGCTTATGGGCAGTATAAACATAATCTCTCTTTTAAACCTTCTAACAATTCTTCAGGCACTTCCCTAATTTTGATATCCTTACCTAGGAAAAGTAGCCAATTTGTTATTTCTGTTAATTCATCGAGATTGTTAACATTGATAAAAGTCTTTAAAATAGCTGTGGATTGGTAAGGATTTGTATAGGAAATAGAAATTTTTAAAGGATGGTATTTTTTGAACTGGGCAATCGCTTTTGGACCAAGTTCAAGTACAAGGTTGATTGCTTCGTCCTTCTTACTGAGTTTTTCTAAAATCATTTTCTTACTTAATCTCTTTTTCATCGTATAGGGTTCGACATTGATGAGATGATCGACAGGGAGCATCTTCTTTTTTTCTTCTTTTATGTCAAAGACTTCAATTATCCAATGGCTTTTTTCTTGATAAAGGTGTAGTAGATAAATTGGATAAGACTTGATTTCCGCTTCTTCTTTTATGGTAATCAATAAATGGCTATCCAAAAGAAGGATTTGGATGAGTTTTTCTAACATAGGATGGGGGAGGTCAGAAAGCTCAAGTAGGTCAGGATTATGAGGGTTAGTCCCTTCAAAAAGCAAGATTTGATTTAAAAGAACAAGGTCATCTTGCTGGATTTCTGAGATGAGTCCTAGTAGTTTTTCGGCTAAAGACTGACGACTCTTTAGATAGGGAAGTTGTTGATTTCTTGTGGCCATAAAGGCAATAAAAAGAGCTTTGACCTCATTATCAGTAAAGCGAACAACGGGCAGGATAGAGTTATGCATGACAAAATAGCCACCATCTCTTCCAACTTCAGCGACGAGCGGCATCCCCATGGCTTCAATCTCTCTAATGTCTCTAATAGCTGTCGATCGTGAGATGTTAAATTCTTGTATGATTTCAGAAATTGTAAAGTGGGAGCGGTTGTTGATGTACCGCATGATGGTATTAATCCGTTCAACTTTTTTCATGTTGGTCTCCTAAACAGTATCATTTTTTGACATGATTTAAGGATATTATAAACTTATCAGATGAAAAGATAAATCATTTGATTAATTTAAAAAAGAGGAAGGTTTTGAAGATGAAAAATTATACTTTAGAAGAAAAAGATAGCTTTATCGTGTTAGGTATTGGAACTGAACTTAAGAGCGAATACACAGACTTTGCTGGAATAAATAAAGAAAAAGAAGACTTTTGGGAGGCCGTTAAACAAGATGGAAGGCTTGACACTTTAAAGGATTTAGCTACAAATGATTACATTTTTTCTGTGAGCGAAGCGGTGAATAACAAGATGATGTATTATGCTGGTGTTATGACAGAGGCACAAATACAAGAAGAATCTAGAGTTATCCAGTTTCCTATGGGGGAATATTTAGTAGTTAAAGGGGAAGGCAAGACGGCTGAGGAGCTAAGTAATAAGCTTACTGGCATTGCCTTTGGTCAAGTCTTACCTGAAGTTAAGGATTTTGCCTATGTTGGTGGGCCAAATGCGACGGTTGAGATGGGGCAGCGAAACGGCTTAGTATTTGGTGAAATGTGGATTCCTGTTGTTAGGAAGTAAAGAGATTAAAGGAGAGATGGAATTGTCCGATATCGTTGATTTTAAAAACGTAACTACAGCTGGCTTAGAGTCTTCACCTATAGCGGAAGCGCTTGCTGGTTTACGTGCTCATGAAGCACGTTACTTTATGAACAAATACAAGCATGAATTTACGGTTGTACCAGCTAGTGAAAGCGAGGAGACTCTAGATTACGTGAACCGCGTTTTGAAAGAAGAACGTGATATTGAGTTTGCGGCAAAACCTTTAGAAATATCGTGTTTTCAAGTGGAAAATATTAAATTTGCCTATGTCTTCTATGAGGATGGTCTTGCAGTCAACGTCATGTAT
The DNA here is from genome assembly GCF_036963225.1 of Bacillus sp. JJ783. Lineage (NCBI taxonomy): Bacteria > Bacillati > Bacillota > Bacilli > Caryophanales > Bacillaceae > Bacillus > Bacillus sp. JJ783. Next base: position 2,047 of record NZ_JBALMG010000070.1, read on the forward strand.
ACGTTGGATAACCCGAAGAAGCGGGCTGTTGGGTTTAAGCTTTCTGAGGGAATGGAGATACCAAAGGAGTTAGCAGAGAAGTTTAAGTTTGCTAGGCAGAAGTCTAAACTTGCTGGAACAATTCGGGGTTCGTTTTTTGTAATAAAAGGAGAATATAGTGCAAGTTGAAGAACCAGTCATTTGTTGTATGGAGTTATTTTTTTAAAAGATGCGATTAAGGCTAACAATCTTGAATTGTTAGTCTTTTTTCACATAAGTATAATATTCATAGTCTGCTACACGCGACGTTCTTATAAAATGAAACAAAAGGAAATTACTATAAGGGGGTGGTGGGGTGAGCAAAAAAAGGCTATTTGAGTTATTCTTAGTAACTTTTGTTTTACTATTCCTTCATGTAAGCACATTTACCAATGAAAAATTGAACGATAAATTTGGTAACTTTACCTTCTTTGTTGTATTTCTCATGTTTTATATCAACGTTGTATTTATAGAGCGGTATTTTGATGATATACAAAAGTGGATTCGAAATATCATATTTCTTCTTGCCCTGTTAGTAGTAACTTTAATATCATTATGGATAGGTTACTTTTAAAGCCTAATCTCAGGGGACGAGAATGATGTGAACACGAAAGTCCCACAGTTAAAAAATCTGGAGGACTTTTCATAGAATAATAAATACATTGAACCCTGATAATAGTACGTTATGGTACCTCATATGTATAGGCATACATTAATCTTTTCTCTCTTCAATCATGATAAAATGAACGATAAGAAATTTATGTAAGATAAAGGGGGGGAGATTCATGGTCAGTTTTAGTACTTTGCTAGCTTTTGCACTTGTTTCACTTAGCATGGTTTGTTCACCTGGGCCTAATATGGTTTATCTCATCTCCCGTTCCATTACGCAGGGACGTATGGCAGGATTCATTTCTCTTTTGGGAATCATGCTTGGATTCGTAATCTATATAATCGCAACAATGTTTGGACTTACAGTTCTTTTCCTTGCTGTTCCCGCTGTCTATGAAGCAGTCAAGTGGGCAGGTGCCGCATACTTGCTCTGGCTCGCCTGGAATTCGATTAAACCTGGTGCTACATCTATCATGGAACCTCGTACTATTTCTAATGAGCCACCACGGAAATTATTTCTGATGGGACTTATGACTAATCTACTGAATCCAAAGATTGCTATTTTGTATGTGTCACTTCTACCTCAATTTGAAGATCCTGAGAAAGGATCGTTGCTTCTACAAGGTGCAGTTCTGGGCTTTACACAAATAACGGTTAGCTTTATAGTCAACCTCCTAATTGTATTTACAGCAAGTAGAGTTGCCAAATGGTTTGGCACACGCCCAACGTGGCTGCGAGTACAGCGTTGGCTTATGGCAAGCGTCTTGACAGGTCTTGCTGTACGTCTTGCTTTTGAACGTCGACAGTAAGAGCCTTCTTGAAAAAATTTACGATCTTTTTGAAACGATTGTAAGGGGAATAAGAATGATATTAAAAATAAAGCCAGCTACTGTAATGCTCTTACTTTTACTTAACGTTTTTTCAAAAATGCTAGTAGATGCTGTTTCTTTTTTTAGAGGATACGGTAGGAATACCGTATTTTTTTATTTTAGGGGAATTTTGTTTTGTTAGCTTGATAGCAATGTGAAACCTAAAATAATATGATCATATTATAAAAAGGGAGGAGGATATGAGTGCCTAAAATTGTTGATCAAATACAAAGGAAGAATCAGATAGCCACTGCTACTTGGCGTGTAATATTAGAAAAAGGTATTGATAAAGCTTCTATACAGCAAATCGCTGACGAAGCAAACATTTCGGTTGGACTTGTTCAGCATCATTTTTCGTCTAAAAATGAATTAATTCATTATGCAATGAATTTAGTATTGAATCGAATGGAAGAACGGGCAAACACTCGTACAAGTGAATTTAAGGGAACGAAAGAAGAAGCACTTAGAAGATTAATGAAATTTATTATTCCTTCTAATAAAAAAGAAATGTTGGAAGGGAAGGTTTGGATTACATTTCTGGGTATATCCTTTAGTTCCCCAGAACTTATTGAACTTCGGGAGAAAATGGATGACCATACGAGGTATCTTATGGGAATAATTCTAGATTTAATGAGGGATCTAGGATACGTCACACCAGGTCACAATAGAGAATTTGAATTAGAGATACTGTACGGATTTATCGATGGGCTAGTAATTCATGTCCTTCAAACACCAGAATCATATCCAGAAGAAAAAGTAAATCAACTTATTGAGTATTATTTAAAAGAAAAAAAGAGGGATTAATCGCATGAATAAAGTTTTCATTATTATTCTTGTAGTCGTTCTTGTATTGATTATTAGGCAGCTTATCCCGAAGAAAGTAGATAGCTCCGATCTTCTTGGTATACCAATCATGGCTATAATCAGAACTTATATGGGTCTTCCAAATAGATTAGACTTTATCATTACAATTGAATTAATTAGCTTGCTTATATTAGGAGCGATAGTTGGTTATTGGCAAGCTAAGAGAGTGAAAGTTTTTCATCATAACAATCAATTATGTAGTGTTGGAGGCTATACGTATATTATCGGATGGATTATTATGATTTTGGGCAGGATTGTTATTTTATTATTATTCAACCTTAACTCTCTCATACCGACATTTCATGCGGGACATGAACAATTTACGAGTGAAATATTTAAAGTTCTTTCTCATGCTGGAGATTGGTTAATATGGTCTACTATTCTTGCATCTTCCATAATGTATACCGTTACCTTATATAAGGATCACCCGGATATCAAGAAATTAATACATGCTCGTTTTAAAGAAATAAAACAACGGATAAAATATTAATTTAACTAATATGAATTGTGAAAGCATGTATTTGTTTTTTAGTGGATGGGTGGCCGATAAAATCTTGTATCATGTTTGCAATAGAAGTAACATAAAAAAGGATAACTACAATTAAAGGCGCATATGATTAACCTTAGTTATGAAAATTAATATATAACAGAAAACCATCAATTTGAACAATCTTTTTTCAAATTGATGGTTTTTATTTTTTGACCCCCATAAAATTGTTTATTTCTTCGAATATGTATAGTGAAGAAAGCAAATGAAAGAAAAAGCTAAAATTACCAAAAATATAGAGAAGAGTTATTCAAAGATTGCAGATAAAATAGAAAAAGAGCAAGAAGAACAAGTGATATTGCAAAAGAAAACAATAAAGCGGTAAAAAATATAGACTTCACTATAGCGCAAGTAGAAGAAATAGGCATTTGAAAAGTCGCTCGTGAAAAATATGAACACAACAAGAAGACAAGCCCCAAAAAAAGTACTAAGAAAATGTGGTTAAATGGTCACTTGTTTAGTGACCATTTTGCTATTTGAAGCAGAAGGAGGCAGGGAGATTACTAGTGTTGAGTTTAGTAATGAAGATCTTAAAAAAAACGAAAATAGAAGATATCGTATTTAACATACAAAACAACGGAGGAGATAAGGAAGCTTTTATCGTACAGTATCAGCCGTTTATTAGAAAATCAATCTCGTCTGTCTGCCGCCGTTATATTACAGAACAGGATGATGAATATAGCATTGGGTTGTTTGCGTTTAACGAAGCAATTGAACAGTATTCATATAAAAAAGGGAAATCTTTTCTAGCGTTTGCTGATCTTCTTATAAAAAGAGATGTAATTGACTATATACGTAAGGAGTCTAAGCATAATCTTGTCTTTTTAAAAGAAGATAAGCAAGAGGAAATATTAGAAATGCAAGTATCGCTTTCGGAGTATATGAAAGAGATGGAAAATAGTAACCGTAAGGAGGAAATTCTTCATTTTCAAAGTGTGCTAGCTGAGTTTAAAATCACATTTTCAGAGCTTGCTAAGGAATCTCCTAAGCATCGTGATACGCGTGAGCACTTAATAGAAATTGTAAAGATTATTATAAAAGACGAGAAAATGATGGAAGAGCTGTTCAGAAAGAAAAAGTTACCGCTGAAACATATTGAACCACGTGTTAGGGTAAGTCGTAAAACGTTGGAGCGACATAGAAAATACATTATAGCAATGTGTATTATCTTTGCAAACAACTATACATATATTCTTGATTATATAAGAGGGGAGAAGCATGATGAATAAAGGAATTGTGATGGATATAAAAAAACATAGCGTAGTTGTTTTAACTCCAAATGGAGAGTTTATTACGTTTAAAAGAAAAGTACACTCTTACATGATTGGAGAGGAAATCTCGTTTAACAAACAAGAGCAAAGAGCACCGCGTTTTTCAATCCCTTCTTTCTTAAAGCCTGCATCATTACTTGTTACTTGTTTTCTATGTGTGTTGCTGTTTTTCTACAACCAACCGGAAGAAAAAGTATTTGCTTATGTCTCAGTGGATATAAATCCAAGTTTAGAGGTGAGCGTAACAAAGGATCTTCGTGTTATAGATTTGCGAGCTTGTAATGATGATGGAAGGCGTATTTTAAAAGAAATAAAGCAATGGGAAAATAAAGACCTGCAAGACGTAATACGTACTATTATAAAGCAGAGTCAAGAGGATAAGTACTTAACGAATGATAAGCAAGTTATGCTAACAGCTGTTACAAAGGACAAGACGCTAGAACCACAGTTGGAAAAGGAAATGAAAGAATTAAAGAAAGAGTATGAGACAAAACATGTTTCAGTCGTATATCAAAGCAGTACGATGCAAATGCGGGAGAATGCCATGAAAGCAGGAGTTGGCACAGGTGTTTATATAAAGCGAGAGAATGAGAAGCAGAAATCACTTACTCCTCCTGCACCGCCGTCTAATCAAGAGGAGCGCGATGAGGAGATACATTCGCAACAAAAGTCATCTCCTGATATATCATCGGATTCGTCTCCTGTAAAAGAAAAAATACATGATAAGCAGGAGTATATAGAACAAAAGCAATACAAGGAACAGCAACCGAAGCAAATAAAAGGAAATAATGGACATCAGCAAGAGAACAATGGTAGAGAGTCTCAAG
>NZ_JBALMG010000070.1:7283-26004 GCF_036963225.1 Bacillus sp. JJ783
GACACCAGCAAGAGAACAACGGTAGAGGATCTCAGCAAGGAAATATAAACGAAAATAACGGACCTAAAAATGAGGACAAAAACATTCCTGCCACACAACATCAAGGGAATGAAAAGAAGAATCCGTAGAATATTGAAGATGGAGATTCGTTTCATATTAGGACGGATATCATTTTGTACAGCAACCTCACCAAATGGTGAAATTCATTTGTAAGTTATTTGGGTTAGTTATTTGATTTCAAAGCTAAAAGGAACTTATTATTCTATATTCCTATTAAGCTATTTTGTATCAAAACCCTAGAAGGTTAGAGTTTGCATTTGTACTTAGAATAAGCAGAAAAGGAGTATGTAAAAAATATAATGGAGAAAAAAATTCAACAAGAGAAAGATAAATCAAAACCTGTTTTTTATGATCCTAAAGGAAGAAGAAAAAAAGCTTTTAGTTGGTTTCTATGTATCTTAATAGTTAGTATAAGTATTGTATTATATTTTTTCTTCCAAAGTATTTTTTCGACACCAGAAATTCCAAATATGAATCCTGCTGTAAAACAAGATACTAAACTTGTACCTATTAATCAAGAACTCAGCGACGAGCAGTTAAAGAAAGAAGAATTTAAAGCTAATACCGAAATGGAAAACGATGAAAATTCGGTGAATTCAACGAACGATAGCAAACAATCTAAAGAAGTGTATGGTTTTTATGTAAACTGGGATGAAAATAGTACTGCTTCTTTAAAAGAAAATATCGATTCTTTAACCACGTTAGTACCAGAATGGTATCACTTAAAAGCAGACTTAACAGTTAGTAGTGAGATAAAATCTGAGATTGTAAAGTTAGCAGAAAAAAATCATGTGAAAATTATGCCTTTACTTACTAACTATACAGAGGAAGCTTCTGGTCCTGATAGTGAACTTATTCATAAGTTATTGAGTTCTCCAGATCATGTAAAGACAACGTTTATTAACGATTTAGTAAAGCAGGTTGAAAAGAATCAATTTTCAGGTATTAATATTGACTTTGAGGCAATACCTGAAAGCGATAGAGAAAACTTAACAAATTTCATGATAGAACTTACAACGGTCTTTCATAAACATCATTTGCTTGTTACGCAAGATGTCCCCGCTAATGATAAGGCTTTTGATTATGGTGCGTTAGCCAAAGTAATAGATCGTATGATTGTAATGATGTATGACGAGCACTATGGAGCAGGGGTACCAGGACCAATTGCTTCAAATAAATGGTTTGAACATACGCTCAATGAACTAGACATTCCGTCTGAGAAACTTATAGTTGCTTTCGGTAACTATGGATATGATTGGGAAGTAAATAGTAAAGAACCTGCGAAGTCTGTAACTTTCTCAGAAGTTATGACAATGGCTCAGGATTCAAATATAAAAATTCAATGGGATAACATTAGTGGAAACCCTTATTTTCGATATAAAACAGGCGAGACAGAACATACTGCTTGGTTCTTAGATGGTGTTACTCTTTATAATCAAGTAAAAATCGCAATGAACAACAATGCAAAGGGATTTGCGTTATGGAGACTAGGAGCAGAAGATCCTACTATATGGAAAGTATTAAAGAATCCTATTGATGTACAAAAAAATCCTGATGCATTACATAAAATCGCTAGTTTAGATGAAGTGAATTATTCTGGACAAGGCGAAATTTTGCAGGTTGAGAATGAGAGACACAATGGACTGAGAGATTTTAAAGTAGACAAAAATGGTTATTTTACAGATGAAGTGTATCAATCACTGCCATCTGCATATGAAGTGCAACGATATGGAAAGCCAAAAGGCAAACAAATAGCATTAACATTTGATGATGGACCAGATCCGAAATATACACCGGAAATTCTAGATATATTAAAAGAGTATAAAATAAAAGCTGCCTTTTTTGTACTTGGTGAAAATGCGCAATTAAATCCTAGTATTGTTAAAAGAATATACGATGAAGGGCATGAAATTGGCAATCATACTTTCAAGCATCCTAACGTCGCTAATACGTCTTTGCTACGTACAAAAGTAGAACTTAATACAACTCAGCGCCTAATCCAGGAAATAACTGGGCATTCTACGGTTTTATTTAGGCCACCGTATGAAGCAGATGCTAACCCGGATTCATCAAATGAAATACTGCCTATTTTGCGTGCACAAAATATGAACTATACAATGGTGGCAGAAGAAGTTGATCCTGAGGATTGGGCGACTCCATCAACAAATGAATTAGTAAAGCGTACTCTTAATCCCATTTATAAGGGGGAGGGAAATGTTATTCTTCTCCATGATGCAGGAGGGAATCGTACCCATACGGTAGAGGCGCTGCCGATGATTATTAAAGATCTTAAAAAGAATGGATATAGTTTTGTAACAATTTCAGATTTAATGAATAAAGAACGAGATGAAGTTATGCCTCCCGTTTCTTCAGAGGATAAGCAATATTTACTTTACAATAAAGCTGTTTTTTCAGGAGCAGGATATTCTAAGCATATATTAACAACTATTTTTTATATTGCTATTGGATTAGGTATTTTCCGATTCCTATTTTTAATTTATTTTTCATTCAAGCAAAAAAAGAAAACAAACTCTCGTTTATTTGCTAATTCGTCTTATCGACCTTTTGTTAGTGTTGTGATAGCAGCATATAATGAAGAGAAGGTTATAGCTAAGACGATTCGCTCAATTTTGGATAGTAATTATAGAGAGTTTGAAGTTATTGTCGTTGATGACGGATCGAAAGATGATACGTCAAAAGTAATTCAAGAAACATTCTATAAACATCCTAAAGTTCGTTTAATTCAGAAAGAAAATGGTGGGAAATCATCCGCAATGAACTTAGGATTTCAAAAATCAACAGGAGAAATCATTGTCACTTTAGATGCGGATACAATTATTGCGCAAGACGCTATTTCTCTAATGATCAGACACTTTGAAGATCATAATGTAGCAGCAGTTTCAGGTAATGTCAAAGTGGGAAATAGACGGAACTTGTTAACTACTTGGCAACATGTTGAATATATTACAGGATTTAATTTAGAACGCAGAGCTTTTGATGAGTTAAATTGTATTACGGTAGTTCCAGGAGCTATTGGAGCATGGCGTAAAAAGAATGTAGTCGAATCTGGATATTTAAGCGAAGATACATTGGCAGAAGATACGGATCTTACTATTACATTTTTACGTGAAGGGCATAGAATCGTATATGAAGAAAAAGCGTATGCTTATACGGAGTCACCTGAAGATGTGAAAAGTCTTATTAAACAGCGATATCGTTGGTCATATGGTACACTCCAATGTCTTTGGAAACATCGAAAAGCATTGTTTAATGCAAAGCATAAAACATTAGGATTTATTGCATTGCCTAACATGTGGTTATTCCAATATGTTCTGCAATTCATTGCTCCTTTAGCAGATATATTAATGATTATGGGGCTATTTGGCAGCGATCCGCTAAAAGTTTTAGGATTTTATTTTGTATTCTTTTTAATGGATCTTCTCGCTTCTCTGTTTGCATTTAAATTAGAGAAGGAGAATCCTAAACCACTAGTATGGTTAATTTTACAACGCTTTATTTATCGTCAATTTATGACTTATGTTGTAATTAAATCTATATTTTCATCCATTCGAGGGGTAGCGGTAGGATGGAATAAACTAAAGAGAATGGGAAGTGTTGAGCATTCCCCTGAACATAAGGAGGCATCATAAGAGAGCAGATAATCTGCTCTCTTTTTGTTATTGACTTTAGTTAGTTGAGTCTAGAGAAGACGAAAAACCTTCCGTTAACCTGAAAAATCAAAATCTCCTATAACGAAATTTCTATTCATTATTGACTACTAATAGTGAGGCGTTATATGAAGAAACCCCTTTAGTTTCGGATTGAAGGGGTTTTTAAATATTTTTTTTAAATGACGGACACAAAATCGTATATCCTTTCGAATTATATATATGGATATCATTAATATTTATATAAAAGGGGAGTAAGAAATATGAAAGTAAAAAAAGAAATGTATGAAGAGGTTGCTGAAGCATTGAAGGTATTGGCGCATCCTGCCCGTTTATCTTTAATAGAAATAATGATTACAAAAGGCCCTACTAATGTAACAACAATGTATGAAACATTACAAATGCCTCAAAGTACAATTAGTCAACATTTATCCAAACTAAGAGCTGCTAAAATCGTTACAGGTACTCGGAAAGGATTAGAAATTTATTATGAAGTAACGGATAATCGTACAAAAGCAATATTATTAAGTTTGGTTTAAATGCTGACTTGCTTGAATTCAACAGTAAGATGAGGATAAGAAAGCAATTCTGTTCCCGTGAATTTTTAGAATTTTACATAAGGGCTATATTTATAAGAATATGTAATTTTCTTTCACTGCAGTTAATTCCTTTGAGAAATAAGCTTTTTTTCATTTTAGGGGTATTTTTTGCTAGCTTAATAGTGATATAACGATACCCCTATTATAAAATTTCAGAAGAACTCTTGACATAGAAGATGTAACAAAGTTGAGATGGTTCTTTTAGTCATTTAATCTTTTTATTTGATGATCTTTTCCCCATTCAAATAGTTCATTCATAATTTGCATTAAAGATTTTCCATGTTCGCTTATTGTGTACTCAACCTTTGGTGGTACTTCTTGATATACAGTACGATGGATAATCCCGTCAGCTTCAAGTTGCCGCAGCTGTTGTGTGAGAACTTTTTGCGTAATGTTTGGAATTTCTCGCTTGATTTCATTTGTTCGCATTTTTCCATCCGTCAAAATACATAAAATATGAACTTTCCATTTTCCGCCGATCACTTCGAGTGTCGTTGTGATTGGGCAGTCATCATTTTGATTCATATAACACCTCCACAGGTACTTCAAGGTTCCTATAGTACCTGAAAGTACGTACTTTTCAATTATATGTGACTCATTCATACTAATACTAAAGCGTTTGAATTATTTATAAGGGGGAAAAAATATATGAAAACACTTGTAATTGTAGCACATCCTGACATTGAAAAATCTCGAATTAATAAAAGATGGGTAGAAGAACTTGAGAAATATTCGGATGATATTACGGTACATGAATTATATAAAGTGGCACCGAATTGGGAGTTTAATATTGAAGAGGAACAAAAGCTGTTAGTAGAACACGATCGATATATTTTCCAATTTCCGCTTTACTGGTACAGCGCACCACCATTATTAAAAAAATGGTTCGATGATGTATTAACATATGGATTTGCGTACGGATCAAAGGGAGATAAAGTGAAGGGAAAAGAGTTTGGTTTAGCTATTTCTATGGGTGGATTAGAAAAAGACTATAAAAATAGCGGAATTACGATGGATGAGTTGACGAAACCATTTCATGCTACATGTCTATTTACAGGAATGGAATTTATACCTTCATTTTATTTATACGGAGCAGAATATGAAATCAGTGATGAAGAGATTGACATAAGTGCACCAGAGTATGTGCAATATGTTATGAATAAGAAGTATTCTAATATATAAGGAAAAGTAAAATCCAGTTATGTACAAAGCATAACTGGATTTTTGTTTATAAAAAACATAATAATTTACTAGATTTTGTATTTTGTGTAAAATAATAAAGAATATTCAATTAATAATTAAAGGAAGAGATATAAATGAAGCTGCCACTATTACAAGTAGAGACAGAGAGACTTATTATCCGTCCATTTCAAAAAGAGGATTATGAAAGTTGGTTAGATGGATTCAATAAGAGGTTACCATCCCAATATAAATACGATGATGGCTATCATGACATGTCGTCTTCAACAAAAGAATGGTTCACGGAATGGATAAGAGGATTTGATGAGGCGGCACGACGGGATGAAATGTACGTTCTAGGTATTTTTCGGAAAGAGGATGGCGCCAATATTGGAAAGCTAGAACTTATAAAAATTTTACGAATGGATTATCAATGGGCAATGATGGGCTACTCTATTCATAATCAATATTGGAAAAATGGATACGGAGTAGAAAGTGTAATAGCGGCGCTGCCGTTATTTTTTAATAGCCTTCAATTTCATAGAATTGAATTACATATACATATCGATAATGAGCCATCCGTTCGTCTTGCAGAAAGAGCTGGTTTTTCATTTGAATGTATGAGAGAGGCGTTTTCTATGGGGAACGGTAAGTGGGCAGATTTTCTTATTTATTATAAAAATAAGGAGACGGATATATGAGGGTACTTATTACAGGTGGAAATCGAGGATTAGGGTTACAGTTAGTAAAAGTATTTCATGAGAATGGGCATATCGTTTATCCGCTAGTTAGAAGTGTGGAAGCGATAGAACAGTTAAAACAGTTAAAACAGATGTTTTCTTCTAGATGTTTTCCTATATTAGCAGACTTGTCAGATGATGAGAGTACTGAGTGTATTAAGAAGCAAGTTGAGGAGTATACAGAGTATATTGATTTAGTTATAAATAACGCTGGAATTACTGGAAAGGAAACGGAGGTTTTACGTACCAATTCAGAAGAGTTAACGGACCTATTTAACGTTCATTGTTTAGGTGTTATTCGAGCTATAAAAGGTACATATCCGGCTTTAACTAAGTCGAACCATCCGAGAATTATTAATATATCCTCTCGGTTAGGGTCATTACATAAAATGGCGGCTAAAGAGTTTCCTCAAGGAGAGTTTTCGTATTCATATCGAATTGCGAAAGCAGCACAAAATATGTTAACACTCTGTTTACAGCAAGAGTTTGCGGATAAAGGAATTCGTGTAACCGCCATTCATCCAGGGAAATTAAAGACGGATATTGGTGCTTCTGATGCGAATATGACTCCTGCTGAAGGAGCTCAAAATATATATGATTGGATAATACATTCGAATGAGGATGTGTCAGGGAAGTTTATTGAGCCGGGTGTAGGTGAATTGAAATGGTAATGTACGATCTTTCAATTATTCAAAATGCATTTAGGTATTCTAAAAAATGTTAAATAGATTATCAAATGCAGTAATAATTGAAGATACAGAAGAAAGACCGGAATATATCCGGTCTTTCATTACCTGTTCAACACTTCAATATAAGAAGCATCTCCAGCTGTTCTAATAGTAGAGCGGAAATTATTGTGTTCTAAAGTTTCAGCAACTTGTTTTAATTGCTGTGCATCATCATGATGAATGAGTAAACTATCTGAACCACTTTCTTCTATATGAATATGTTCAACATTTCCAATCGCTTCATGTATAGCTTTTAAAAATTCAGGTTTCATATTGTCCTCCTATATGTATGTAACGTCGTTACATAGTATTTCCTTATTTTTGAAATATAAAAGTAGAAGAAAGGAGAAATGAAAATGCATATAACGCAGTTTAAAGAACATATTGCATCACTTTTTGAAGAGCATCTTAATAAATACGGTGATGACGAGTATGACTTCACTCACATTAGTAAAGAGGAATTTCACAAAATAGGTTACACGACAAATTTGACGCTAGAGACGATTGAAGAAGCATATCAAAATGGGGTTGATATGATACTTACACATCATGCGCCGTGGAGCTTTTTATTTGGTATGGAAGAGGCTTGTATTGAGAAATTAAAAGAATATGAAATGAATCATTTTTGGATTCATTTGCCGTTAGATTTTGTAAAGTTTGGCACGTGTACGTCGTTATTTAACGAAATTGGGATAGATACAATACTGGAATATTCCACGTATGAGGAAGAAGAGCTACCGGGAATAGGAGAATATAAAGAAGCGATTCCCTTTTCAAACTTAGTTGGAAAACTTGAAGAGAGAATGGAAGAGAAAGTGAAGAGTTGGAAAAACCATGATAAGCCAGTAAAACGGATTGCGATTTTAACAGGTGCAGGAAATAATACAAACCTTATTGAGCGTGCACTAGAAAAAGGTTGTGATACGTACATAACAGGAGAAAAAACATTATATACAGTACAACATGCGAAATTTAAAGACATTAACTTAATTGTAGGTAGTCACACATTTACAGAAGTATTTGGTGTGGAAAGTTTAGCTCGTAAGTTAAAAGAAAGAGATAATTCAATAGAAATTACTAGATTAAATGAAGATCATTTGGAGTGAGGGAAATGGTAACGATATATGCAAATTATGGGGAATCAAAGGTGAAGTTAACGTGGAAAAAAGATTGTATATTGCCAGAATACGAAAGAATTACGAGTGTTCACGGTTTTTGTTTTCATAATAAAAAGGTTTTACTAATAGACCATGAGCAGCGTGGTTGGGACTTTCCTGGTGGGCATATAGAAGAAGGGGAACTACCAGAAGAATGTTTTAAAAGAGAAGCGTGGGAAGAAGGTTATGTAAAAGGAGAATGTACTTTATTTGGATATATTATCGTTGACCATAGTGATAATCCAAATTGGAATGAAAATAGTCCGTATCCAAAAGTAGGGTATCAGCCGTTCTACCGGATGGAGATTAATGAAGTGCATAAGTTTGACGGTGAGTATGAATCCGATAAAAGGATGTTTGTTAGAGTAGAAGAGGGTGCAGCGTATCATTATAAATGGAATGAATTATATGATGAAATCTTGAAGGAAGCCGTTTTAATAAAATGAAAATTAATTTCTGTAATATCAAGATATTGGAAGGGATTCTCTTGTAATTGTCAAATAATAGTAAAGTTTTCTTTTGAATTGAGGGAATCTTCAGACGCGAGGGTGAGTGAATGGACATTTCAGTAATCGCTAAACAACTAGTTAATGAGAAGGTTATTTCACATTATCCAAATAGCATGAAAGTGTTGAGCGGAGGAACGACAAGTACTGTATATTTGTTGGATGGAAGATATGTTGTAAAGTTGAATAAATCGGAAGTGGTACGTGAAGAAGCTGATTTTCTTTCTTTTTATGATGGGAATACTTTATTTTCAACACTTTTGTTTAAGGATCCTTTAAACAGATATATTGTGTATTCCTTTCTTGTAGGGACTACTTCGTGCGAACTTGGGTATAAGAGGAGCACACTTTGTACACTTGTAAAAGAAGTAATTAATACGTATGAAATAGTTCCAGAGGTAGATAGATGGGGATGGAAAGATAGTCCTGTTCAATCTTGGGCAGAATTTTTATTAACAAATGTAATGAAAGTTCGTGAAAAATTGAGGCAGTACATAAGTGATGAAGAACATCAGCTTGTTCTTACACTTGTAAATAGTCCAAAAAGAAGTACTGGAATGGATAGGCCGTTTTTAATACATGGTGATCTTGGATTCCATAACTTAATATTTCGGGATAATAAGTTATATGGTGTGATAGATCCTTTACCAGTCTTAGGAGATCCTATATACGATTTAATTTACGCATTCTGTTCAACTCCGGAAGATTTAACAAAAGAAGTGATTGGTTATGCGATAAAACCATGTATATTTCATAAAAAAGAACGAGATTTATATGAGGAAATAGTCATAGGCTTATATTTACGTATAGATACGTGTATAAGACACCACCCAAAAGATTTAGAAGATTACTTAGTAGCTTGGCGTTATTGGATGAATGAGATTATGTTCGATAGCGAAAATAAGACGACATTATAGCACTTATATTTTGGGGGAGATATAGAAATGAACGTTTCAGAAGCGAAAAAAGATTTAGCGCAAAAAACGAAAAGGGGATTTCCTGTTGTACTAGCGGGTTTTCTATTTTGGATTATAGCAAGTATAACTGGTGTTGTTCTTTCTGAAAAACAAGTTGTGTGGGTATATTTAATTGGTATGGGTTGTGTGTTTCCTTTTGGCTTAATGTTAGCTGCCATATTAAAAATTGATATGTTTGCGAAAGGGAATCCGTTAGGGACTTTAGGTGGAGTAATTGGTGCGATTAATGTATTGAATATTCCGCTTGTGTTACTTGCATATTTTCAATTTCCAGAGTGGTTACCTTTTGTAGTGGCGGTGTTAGTGGGAGTTCATTTTTTACCGTATGTATGGATTTATGAGAGTAAAAGTTATGGATTATTATCAGTGGGAACTGTATTAGTAACGTCAGTATGTGGGATTCTTTTTGCGGAAAAAGGATTTACCGTAATTCCACTGGCGGTTACAGTTGTCTACTTTGTACTCTTATAAGCTTATCGATTGAAAATAAAAAAGCAGAAAACTATCAACAAATATCGGCGTAGTTAAAAATATAAGGATAGGAGAATGACTATGAACAATTTCGTTTGTACAACGTGTGGCGTTCAGTATGCAGCGAGTGTAGAAGAACCGATAAGTTGTCTTATTTGTGATGAGGAGAGACAATATATTAATCCGAAAGGGCAGTCTTGGACGACTTTAGAAAACTTGCAAACGAGTGATACATATAAAAATGAAATGATAGAAGAAGAAAATGGACTTTATAGTATTACGACAAAACCAGAATTTGCGATCGGTCAAACGGCATTTGTAGTAAAAACAGAGTCATATCGTTTACTATGGGATTGTATTACTTATTTAGATGAAACGACAGTTGAACAGATAAAAGAGTGGGGCGGATTAGATGCAATTGCACTATCTCATCCGCATTATTATTCAACACAAGTAGAATGGGCAGAAACATTTGATGTACCAATTTATATACATGAAGACGACCAAGAGTGGGTAATGCGCCCGAGTAGTCGTATCATTTATTGGACTGGCGAGTCTTTACGATTAGCGGATGGAATTACTGTTCATCGTCTCGGAGGGCATTTTAGTGGCGGTTCTGTATTACACTGGGAAGAAGGAAATGATGGGAAAGGTATTTTATTAACAGGTGATATTATTCAAGTTGTAGCGGATCAACAGTGGGTGAGCTTCATGTACAGCTATCCGAACTTAATTCCACTACCAGCAAGGAAAGTGGAGGAAATGGCGAATCGCGTGAAGCCGTTACAGTTTAATCGTTTATATAATACCTTTCACCGAGTAGTGAAAGAAAATGCAAATGAGGCAGTTGAACGGTCTGCGGAAAGATATATGAAAGCGATAGAAGGAAAGCTGTTTCATACGTAAAAGGAGAGTTAGCTTTATGAAAACGTTAGTATGCTTTGGGGATAGTATTACAGCTGATGAAACATTTTTTGATGGAACGCCGAGGTTAACACCACGTTTGCAAGAGATGTTTCCAAATTGGAAAGTGGTTAATGCAGGTGTTCCAGGTGATAATACGTTTGATACACTACAAAGGATTGAAGAGGATGTATTATTGCATGAACCAGATTTCGTAACAGTTTTTCTTGGTACGAATGATTCGGTGTTATTTGATCCAGTTCCATTACAGTCGTACAAAGAAAATTTAGAGAAAATTGTAAGTGCGATCTCACCAGAAAAAGTATTACTTATTAGTCCTGCACCAGTTGATGAAGAAAGACAACGTAATAGAACGAATGAAGTACTCGGTCAGTATGTAGCGGCGGTAGAGGAAGTAGCAAGAAAAACAGGGAGCCATTTTCTCAATTTATATGCTGAGATGATTCAAGAAGAAAATTATAAAATATTCGTAGAAGATGCAGAAAAAGATGGATTACACTTTGGAGCAGAAGGTTATGAGTATTTAGCGAAGTTAATTTGTGAAAAGTTAAAAGGAATTCTGTAAGAAGCAAAGCGTGGGTGCTTTGCTTTTTTTGTATTTCTTATCATGAATTAGCTGAATCACAGAAGTAGACGATTCCTGTACTAAATGTTTAGTACCTATAGCACTTTAAAGTACATACATTTTTAATGAGTTAAATATAATTCATAATAGCACCAGTAAGAAGAAAACAAGCTTTACGGTACTATAGAGAATTTAAAAAAATGCCAATGTGGTATAAAACAATTAGGGAGGTTAAAGATATGAGTGCTTCAAATTTGAGTGAAATAAGTAAACAAATATTAATAGAGGAGGAAACACTTCAATTTTCCTCTTTTACAAATGAAGATGCCTTGCAATTAGGCTTATATATCGTTGAAACAGCAAAGCGAGAGGGGAAATTGATTGCTGTTGATATAGCGAAAAATGGTGTGCAATTATTTCATTTCAAGATGACAGGGACAACTGAGGAAAATACGAAATGGATTGAGCGTAAAAAACGGGTCGTTTCTCTGCATAATCATAGCTCGTATTATATGCAGATAGAAAGTGAAATAAGCGGAATTCCATATCATGAAAAATACCGTTTAGATGGCTCGGAATATGCTGCGTTTGGTGGATGCTTTCCTATCCAAATAAAAAACGTAGGGGTTATTGGGATGATAACAGTCTCAGGATTACCACCAGAAGTAGATCATGAATTGGTTATAAGAGCAGTTAAAAATCATTTAAATCAATAATAGAAGTAATTTTAAAGGTTAAATAAAAAGGCAAAAATGAACATATTCCTGTTCGTTTTTGCCTTTTTATTATTTCTTTTTCGGTCTACGTACTAACTCGCCGCCACAATTCGGGCAAACGTTTTGTCTTTCCTCTGTACATGGTGCACAAAATGTACATTCATACACGCATATGTATGCTTCAGAATCGGGCTGAAGGGAATGGTCGCAAATTTGACAGTTTGTTTTCATTTCTAATGCCATTGTAATCCTCCTTATTATTCGAAAGTTCATAATTTAATTATAATTAATATTGTAGTGGAAGTCCTTTTTAAATGAAAAGAAATAAAAGGATTATGTTGTTGTTTGAAATGAAATAGGTCCATTTGTTTTTAAATTGATTATTTAGTGTAGTTGGAATATTATGAAATAGTCAAAAGACAACAGGGGGTATATATTTTGACTAATCATAACGATTATTTTCATGTAGAAGAGGATGTAAATCACAATAGTTTAAAAGCGGATTGTGAAAAATGTTTTGGTTTATGTTGTGTAGCATTACCGTTCGCGGCATCAATAGATTTTGCGGTGAATAAAGATGGTGGTAAACCTTGTGCAAATTTACAATCAGATTATAAATGTAGTATACATAGAGATCTTAGAGGAAAAGGGTATAAAGGTTGTACAGTATTTGAATGTTTCGGTGCTGGACAAAAGATTTCTCAAGTTACGTTTAAAGGAATTGATTGGCGGAAAGATGCCAATCATGCGAGAGAAATGTATGATGCTTTTCCGGTAATGCATCAGCTTCATGAAATGCTGTGGTATTTGAATGAGGCTATTCTATTAAAGGCGACGCAGACAATTCATAAAGAGCTGAAGGAAGCAATTGAAGAGACAGAACGCCTATCGAATTTAAGTCCGGATGAGTTAATGAAAGTAAATGTGCCATTACACCGTGCAGACGTGAACATTCTCCTTTTAGAGACGAGTGAATTAGTATGGAAGGAAATGAATGTTGCACGTAAAAAACGAATCAGTCATCGCGGAGCAGACCTTATGGGAGCGAATCTGAAAAAGAAAGATTTACAAGGAGCAAATTTAAGAGGGGCTTATCTTATTGCGGCTAATTTACGAGATGCAAATTTAAGGGGAGCGGATCTCATCGGAGCAGACTTGCGAGATGCAGACATTCGCGGGACAGATTTTACAAATAGTATTTTTCTTACGCAAGTTCAAATTAATGCGGCGAAAGGGGACAAACATACGAAATTACCGAAATTGTTGTCTCGTCCAGGTCATTGGACTGCGTAAAGAGTATGGAGTGAAATAGTTTGGATATTTTTCAGTATTTAGAGGGAATGCAGGGAGACGTATTTTCGTTATCAGTATCTCAAATAGAATCGAAGTATTATGATATTTGTAGCACGTTAGCATCAAGTGAGCATGCGGAGCGCATTAAATTGATTCCATTAGATTTATACAAGGAAAGTATGAGAATTGGTTTGAAAGAAGCGTTAGAAATTGCTGAAAGTGAAGAAGCGAAGGCGATTTATTTTGAGTATGATCTTGATAATGAGTGGGATAGTCAGTTCTATATTTGTGACGATTACATGTTTTTTGAAGAAGATGATGAGGATTGGGCCAGTGATTGGACGGATGAAATAGAAGGACCGTCTTTAGGAGAGTTAGCTGATATTTATGGTGAAAATGGCTTTGATTCAGATAAAAGGGCTGTAGGTATTACTTTATATTTAATTGCGAGAACAGTGTGTAGTTTTATAAGTGCATGTAGTGGAGTGCAAAGTAATATACCAATTTGTATAGGATTCCATGATCAAGACCCAATTATACGAACAGGCAGAGACTAAGTCTCTGCCTGTTTTTTTATACTATTTTTGCTTTTCAAAAGTAGTAATTATAACACTACATATAATAAGGATACCACCAATGAAAAAGTTACTGCTTAACGTCTCATTTAATAGGAGCCAGCCAAGTATTGAACCGACGATAGGTTGGAAGAAGAAAAATAATGAACCGATGCTAGCATCCATTAATTCTAATCCTTTATTCCAAAGGAAAAATGCACCTGCGGTTGAGAAGATTCCTAAATAGAGTACTCCTAATAATACGTACATGTTCATATGTTCAATAGGAGTTGATTGGAATTCCCACACCATAAAAGGTGTAATGAAAAAGAGTGAAAAGAATATTGCATACGTTGTAATAATTAAAGATGAAAATCGAGTTGAAGCGATTTTTACATAAATGGACAGTAAAGCCCATGTAACAGCGGCTCCAACTAAAATGATTGTACCGATAAAATAGGAGCCGATTTCAATATCCCATCCGATAACGATAATGACACCGATTGTCGCTATGATAGTAGATAAAAGTCTACGAGTGGTTAGTTTTTCTTTTAAAATAAGCGCTGCAAATATAACTATAAATGCAGGTGTAGCTGATGTTACTAAAGAGCCTGTATGAGCGTCGGATAATTTTGTCCCGATGAATTGACATGTAATCGAAATGAAGTATCCGATGAAGCCAATCCAAGCGAATAATAGCCAATCTTTTTTGTGTATGGTTACTTTTTTCTTTTGCTTTTTTTCAGTTGTTTTCAAAATCGCATATAAAACAACAAAAGCGATAATAAAGCGTAGCCAAACGAGTGTAAGTGGTGGGATAAAGTCGAGTACGTATTTACTAACGACGTACATACCGCCCCAAATACTTGCTGCTAGTGATAAACATATAGCTCCTAAAATTGTTTGTTTCATTTGAATGACCTCCGTCTATTTTTAGGGTTATGATTTATTCCCTAAGACGAGGCATGGCGCACTTGTCCCGCATTAACGGGCAGTAAAACTCCCACCTCAAAATTCAGCGAAAGCAAAGAAGTTAGGCGGTGGATCAACTGCCCGTAAATGCCCGATTGGTGAAGGCTAATAATCAGTGGGGGATGAAGAAAACCCCCACTGATTAAAGTTTCACTTTATTATATGAATGCCCGTCTTAGATTATAGACGGCCTACAGGTTGATCGTTTTCGAATGAAGTGTTGTAGTACATGAGCGTAGCCTCCCTTCTTCTTTTATAATGATATTATAACTTAATCTTCTGATTATTGTAGAGCGTTATGAAATTGTGTATAAAATGTGCATAACAAACCGTCACGTTTGACTGTACAGTTTATGTATTGTATGATAATAGTAATATAAACAAGGGGGGAAGATCGTTGGGAAGGTGTATCGAATCGGACAGTTGGCTCTCATGGCTCACGTGTCGAAACGAACGATTGATTATTATACGAATCTAGGAATCTTAAAAGCGGAGCGATCTCAATCTAATTATCGCTATTACGACGAAACAGCATTTGAGACATTACAATTTATTGAGAAGTGCAAAGAAATGCATATGCCGCTTTGTGAGATTAAAGAGAGAATCGAGGAGAAGAAAAAGCTGCTCGGTATCAATGAACACGTTTCGAAACAAGTGAATGAAGTGACAGACCATATTCATAGATTAGAAGCAGAGCTAACGGAGTTAAAGCCTCTTTTAGATGAATTGACTGATTCACAACGTGAAAAAATATCGAAATCTTTATCAGGTCAAACGACAGCTTTAATACAGACACTTATTCTATTATTATAGAATAAGTGAAATCCGACCTCTTTAATTTTTGTATCGGGCTATGTTTTCTAACGAACAAATAAGAAAACATTATAGTATACAGGAGGTGGACACCTTAGTTTTTTAACTAAGGGGATTCATTGGAAATATTTAATTTAGTCATGGTTGCGATTTTAATCGCATTTACTGGATTTTTCGTAGCAGCAGAGTTTGCGATTGTTAAGATACGTTCAAGTCGCATTGATCAGCTTGTTGCGGAAGGGAAACGCGGTGCGTTAGCAGCGAAAAAGGTAACAACAAATTTAGATGAATATTTATCTGCTTGTCAATTAGGTATTACAGTTACAGCGATGGGACTTGGTTGGTTAGGTGAACCGACGATAGAAAAATTATTACACCCGTTATTTGAGAAATGGAACTTAAATCCTTCTATCTCATCAGTAGTAACATTTGGTCTTGCATTTATGACGATGACGTACTTGCACGTTGTAGTTGGGGAATTAGCTCCGAAAACGATGGCAATTCAAAAAGCTGAAAAAGTGACATTGTTATTAGCAGGTCCGTTAATGATATTCTATAAAGTTATGTATCCATTTATTTGGGTATTGAATGGTTCTGCTCGTGTTGTAACTGGTTTATTCGGTTTGAAGCCAGCTTCTGAACATGAAGTAGCTCATACAGAAGAAGAGTTACGTCTTATTCTTTCAGAGAGCTACGAAAGTGGAGAAATTAATCAAGCTGAATACAAGTATGTAAATAATATCTTTGAATTTGATAATCGCATTGCGAAAGAAATCATGGTACCGCGTACAGAAATCGTTGGTTTCTATCTTGAAGATTCAGTAGAAGAACACATGAAAGTAATCCAAAATGAACGATACACACGTTATCCGATTTTTGGAGAAGATAAAGATGATATTATCGGTATGGTCAATGTAAAAGATTTTTTTATTCGATATATGAACAACGATCAAGAAGATTTATCATCGATTCGCACGTATATGCGTCCGATTATTGAAGTTATGGAAACGACTCCAATTCATGATTTATTACTGCAAATGCAGAAGAAGCGAATTCCAATGGCTGTTTTATATGATGAGTACGGAGGAACAGCTGGAATTGTAACGCTTGAAGATATATTGGAGGAAATCGTCGGCGAAATTCGTGATGAATATGATGAAGATGAAGCACCACCAATTCAACATGTGAACGAGTATCATAAAATTGTTGATGGAAAAGTGCTTATCACAGAAGTAAAAGATTTGTTTGGATTACACATTGAAGAAGACGATGTGGATACAATCGGTGGATGGATTATGATGCAAAATCATGAAATCGAAGAAGGACAATGCGTTGAAGCAGAAGGCTATGAATTTAAAGTGTTAGAAAAAGATGCTTATCAAATTAAACGTGTTGAAATTCAAAAAATGGATCATGAACAAGAACAAGAGAAAGCAGCAACTGTGTAAGTTGCTGCTTTTCTTCTGACACATAATAAAATGTGAAATTAGGAGCGGATATTTTGATTCAAGTAGCCTTACGTGTATATCGATTACAATTGTATACGATCTTTAGTGGTTTACTACTAATGTGGGCGGTTACTCCGTTTGGAAAACAAGTGACAGGATTCGGTATTGGATTAGCTGTAAGTGCATACTGTCTTTGGTTATTAGCTCGCAGAGTTGAAAAATTAGGAAGAAGTATTGTGATGAAAGAAAAGGCTCCTGGATTAGGAGTTCTAAACCGATTTGCAGCCGCAATATTAGGGGCTATCATTATGTATGAAATTGAGCATGAAATGGAAATGTGGGCATTTGGTACTGGAATATTAGGTGGACACTTTTTAATGATTGCGAATTTAGCCTATGCAAATATGCAGCTAGTAAAAGAAGAAGAGAAACAAAGAGAACATGCTTCGAAAAACATAGAGTTATGAGGAAAGGGACCTAATCTGGTTCCTTTTTTGCGTTTAAAAATAAATGATATAATACGAGTGATTTACTGGTATTTATCGGATTTACGCCAAATATAATACGCTTATTTTTGAGGCATTTCAATAGTATGAAAAAAAATTAAAAAAAATTAAAAAACCCATCGATTTCTAAAGCTTATGTATGTTATCATGACAAAAGAATTTGCGAAAGAGGTGGATACCAATGTTACAAGCGTTACTTATTTTTGTGCTTCAAATTATTTACGTTCCAACTTTAACAATCCGTACGATTTTGCTTGTAAAGAATCAAACAAGATCCGCTGCAGGTGTAGGATTGTTAGAAGGAGCAATTTACATTGTCAGTTTAGGTATTGTATTTCAAGATTTATCAAATTGGATGAACATTGTTGCCTATGTCATCGGCTTTAGTGCGGGACTATTATTAGGCGGTTATATAGAGAATAAATTAGCAATTGGATATATTACGTATCAAGTTAGTTTACTAGACCGTTGTAATGAATTAGTAAATGAATTACGCCATTCTGGATTTGGCGTTACAGTATTTGAAGGTGAAGGAATAAATTCTATACGTTATCGCTTAGATATCGTTGCGAAGCGTTCAAGAGAAAAAGAACTTTTAGAAATTATTAATGAAATTGCACCGAAAGCGTTTATGTCTTCTTATGAAATCCGTTCGTTTAAAGGTGGATACTTGACGAAAGCGATGAAGAAGAGAGCGTTAATGAAGAAGAAGAAAGATGAGCATGCATCGTAAGAAAAGGGAGTAGCTGAGAAGCTACTCTTTTTTTGTTAGCGAATATCATCAATCTGAAAGGAAAATGAGGCCATCACGTATAAAGTGAAACTTTAATCAGTGGGGGTTTTGT
>NZ_JBALMG010000070.1:26031-26869 GCF_036963225.1 Bacillus sp. JJ783
CGGGCGTTTACGGGCAGTTAATCTCCCACCTAACTTCTTTGCTCCAGCCGAATTTTGGGGTGGGATTTTTACTGCCCGTTAATGCGGGATAAAAAGTACTGGTGGAAGAGAACGAAGGGGGAATGCAAAGTATGGAACAAACAGAAATGTTACAAGTGAATAAAAAGTGTTGGGACGTAGTAGCACCTCATTTTTTTCAAGTAGATTGTTTGCCTAAATATGGACCGTATACGGCATCAGAAGATGAAATTCATTTGTTTGATTTAATTGAGAATAAAACGGTTCTAGATATCGGATGTGGTAGTGGACATTCTTTGGAATATATGGCGGAGCGTGGTGCGATGGAAGAGGAGCTAAATATTCCAGAAGAACATTTTGATATTGTATATTCCACCTATGCATTAGGATGGACTTCTAATTTAAGAAAAACATTGGAACTTATATATTCGTATTTGAGATTCCCACGACTAAAGTCGCAAGCCCGAATCCTTACGGATTTACGGGTGGGATTCTTAAATGACTAAGCGTTCGCAATCCATTTCTGTTTTGAACAGCCTTCAAGATAAGGGCATCTCATTGCCCATCCTAAACCAGACCATAAAGGTGCTTAGGCTGATTGACTGTTACCATCAATCACAGTTGCGTAGCGAATATTCATCGCTCCAACGATATCACGATGTGTCTTAAACCCACATGGACACTTGTATTTTCTATCTCGAGCCTTATTCTTTTCAGCACATTTCGGACAACTTTGACTTGTATAAGCTGGATTCACATATTCAATCTGAATACCAGCTATCGTTGCTTTATAGGCAATAAATTGTGCCAAACGATAGAA
>NZ_JBALMG010000070.1:26991-27343 GCF_036963225.1 Bacillus sp. JJ783
GCAATCGCAAAATTAATAATTGCACGACTTATTTTATGATCTTTATCTTGCATCCATCTTTGCTCTTTATCATCCAATCGCCGAATGGCATTCACTTTTTTGTCTTTTCCTAACTTCTTACGAACACTACGAAACTTACGCTTCCTATATTTGTTTTTCCTACCATTTCCAAAGAAACGAACCTTATCATCATCTGTGATTGCTACCGCGGGGACCTTGAGACCTAAGTCCACTCCTAAAATTTTCATTCCTGTCCTTTTATTGATAGAAAGTGTGACAGATATTTGGGCTATCCACTTATTCGATTTTTTTATGATGCGAAGTGTACCTAATTTATGTTTTAACAGATTCA
>NZ_JBALMG010000070.1:27417-27617 GCF_036963225.1 Bacillus sp. JJ783
TTTCCATTTACCTTCAATGGGATTGAAATATAAGTAGGATCAAATGAATAATTTTGATTGTTCCATACACAAACAGGTCTCTTTAGAATCGGGATGATTTTATAATGGCTTTTCTTTACTTTTGTAGCAAACAAACTTTTCGCGTCTTTAATCGCTTGATTCTTCACTGCACTTGGGATATTTGCTTCAATATCTTTTGT
>NZ_JBALMG010000071.1:0-12134 GCF_036963225.1 Bacillus sp. JJ783
CTTAAATGATAGAAAAATCCATATATAAAGAACGAAAGATTCTAAAGCGATTATTTTAAAATATATTATTTTTGTCACATTAAAAATTAGTACTTTTTTCACAAATTATTTTCAACGAAAAACTTTTTAGCAGTTATTTCCTTACCATAAAAGGTATTTTTCTAGTAAAATAAAATAGTCTCGTAAAAATGTAACACATTTCCATACGAACAACCCTTTAAAGCGAAAAGGTGTCATCATAATTGATGACACCTTTTCCTATTACAAATAAACTAATTAGAAATCACTTTCACATACATCCCTCTTACCGCTTTTTCATAAGCGACATCACTCATCTGTCTTATTTTTTCTGATACGACAGACGACTGAACGATTTTTCCTTCACGAAGTAATGGCGGGTCAATGAGACGCACTTTATTTTTCTGATGTAGATCATACTCATTTCTATCTTCTTTTACTTCTATACTTGGATGAACTTTTCTTAATAAAGCATCTACTTCTTGATCTTTACATAGTTGCAATTTCGATATCAGCTCATGATCTTCAAGAAGAAAATCATCTGCATGAATAACCTTTTTATGAAGAGCTAACTTTAACGTTTTAGCTAACATATCATTTCCGTAAATATTAAGTGGTTTCATAAAGAAATCGATTACTTCTTTGTAATACGTTTCTGTAAACCATTCAGCAATTTCGATACTTTGAAGGACCATTTTCCCATCTACTTCGATTACATCCTCTAAAAAACTGTGAACTTCCTCTAAAGAAATATATCCATATGTATACATATCTCTCAATGTGTAATCCACTCGGTCTGCGCATAATTCCGGTGCGGATCTTTCAAGTAATGTCCACTTCGAATCATCTAATAAAATATCTTCATAGTTATAACCATGTTTTGAAAGAATCGCCGGGATTTCCGAGTTTTTCACAACAGAGCTAAATATTTCTTCATGATAACTTTCATTTTCGTTATCAAAAACGTAATCAATCACATGAGAAAAAGCAGTGTGCGATACATCATGCAGTAAACCAGCAATCTGTTCTTCTACTGAACCACCAAGTTTTTTAATTAACAACATAGCACCAACTGAATGATCAAAACGTGTTACATTCCATTTCTCATTCATTAAGTAACTTGCTCCGGCCTGATGAACCCCTTTCAGCCTTTGCACAGGTTTACTTAAAATTAATTCTTCTAGCACTTTATCTACTTTAAACTCACCGTATATTACATCTGATATGATCACTTATAATCCCCCTTTTCAAGCAGAGTCTTCTTATAGTATCTCTTTTTTCAGAGAGTAAATAAAGAACTTCACTCGAATATTTTGTACCTTTAAATTAAAAAATAGAGAGCACTCAGCTCTCTATTTCACATACCTATTCAAACGTAACTTCCACCTGCACAATCTCAGATCTACTTCCAAGTCTAAGCGGTGGTCCCCAAAATCCGAATCCAGAAGAAACAATCGCGTGGAATGCACCTTTTTGTGCGTATCCCCAGTCTAGTTCGTACATTCTTCTCGTCACAATATGATTCGGCGCCATTTGTCCGCGGTGCGTGTGACCGGATAATAGTAAATCGACGCCGGCATCCGCTGCTTGTTTTAATTCAAATGGTTGGTGATCCATTGCGATAACAGGAAGCGATTTATCTACCGTACTCATTAGATTTTCAAAACTTTGACGATCACGCTCTGTTTTATCTCTTCTTCCAACGAGATAAAAATCATCTTCAATTGTAATGACTTCATCTAAAAGAATACGAATATCAATCTTATCCATCTCTTGTAAAAACTCAGGAACAGCTCGGCCGTAATATTCATGGTTTCCTAACACACCATATACACCTAATGGAGCTTTCATCTGTTTCATGATTGGTCCCATATTTTTCTGAATGAACACACCTGGATGATCATCAATAATATCACCAGGCAGTAAAATAATATCTGGTTTCATTTCATTTACATGGTGGACTAGTCTCTTTAAATGAGCAACTCCAGACAGTTTACCGAAATGCATATCAGAAGCCATCGCAATACGTAAACTTTTACGTCCTTCTACCTTTTTCGGTATATGTACATCATACTTTCTTACAACCGGGCTATACGCATTAAATACCCCGTATGCGAAGATAAAGAAAAATACGAGTAAAGTGACTGCCCCTGTCCAAATAATTGCCGTGTCTTTCTCTATAGAAAACTGTAAAAAGAAGACTGCAATATCGGCTAATGGCAATAACATGAGCGCATATTGTATAACCGCAAACCAAATTGAACCGACCGTTCGCAGGAAAGGAAGGAATTTAAACACTTGTACGAGAATATACGCATATGAAATGAAACCAACTACGAAAGCGTAATATCCCCAAGATTCCCAGCCAAATACCGTACTGAGCCAAACCCAGCCGTTCCAGCCGATGTAAAACATAAGTAGTGTGTATGCAATTAAAATAGTGAATATATTGAGATAACGAAAATTTTTCACTGCTAGCCTCCTTATTGATTTCTTCTATTATATCTTGTTATGCACGTTTAACGTAAATATTAAGCACTTCAATCTTCACAATAAAAACATTGATAAACACATCGTTTTAAAGTTTTTAGGAACTGCTGTAATGGGCATTTTAGAATCTTACGTGTTAGACGAAAGTGATAATGATGTTGACTATGTTGCGGCGTAGGTTGAGGAATTGATGAGGCGGAATATATAAAGGTTATAAAAAGTGCACCCAGATTGTTGGGTGCACTTTTTCTTCATTCTATACTCACATAACTACATTTTCCTAAAACACATGTTTTATTTATACAAATCCTCCAGTAAAGAATAAATAAACTAATATAACGCCTAATCCTATCGGAAATATTCTAAACAAATAATAACTTATAGATAGCATAAAAGGAAGAGCATCTGTTAGCTCTACTTACAATCCATTCGGTAACATAACCGCCATAAATAAATCATTTCTCTCATCTGGTACTATATACATTCCTTCTGCATCTAAATATTCAATGGAAAAGGCTGCTAGCTCATACGCCATCTCTTGATCGCATTCAAAAAGTGAATTTATAAAAAAATCACTTCCTGTGATTTTTTGTAAATCCTTCAAACCGTTAGACTTACTTCTTGCATAATCAGTCATATTCTCATTAGCCCAAGACCACATCCAACTGTTACTCTTTCCAGACCAAGAACCTATAAAAACAACACTAAATTCAAGTAAAACTTGACCATTTTTTTTAAACTGTAATATACATTGATCTTGATCATACCAATATTCATCAAAGTTATCGATATTATAATCCGAAATAAATTTTTGTTGTTTACTTTCTAATTTGTCATAACACATATCAAGATAACTCTCGAATTGTTCATTTGTCATTGCCAATTATAACGCGCTCCTTTACTTCAAGATCCCCGCTACAAACAATATATCTTACTCTCTCAAAACCTATATAAAGTGAAACTTTAATCAGCCCTCACCAATTGGGCTTTTACGGGCAGCCTGCCCCCCACATATCATATACGTTTCTACCACTAAGCTATCTTAATATATACAAAGAAACAAGAGCTTATATAAGCTCTTGTTTCCATAAATAGTTTCTTTACTCAGTCTAATTTATTTTATCACGATAAATAAATTCACTATTACACAAATGCACCCCAACCATCTGTATATCCACCAAACTCTTCACCCAGTTTATTCAATTCCTTTTGCATCTCTACGATATCCTCATAAATTAAGAACATTTCTTTAGAACAAGTACATGTCCAATCATTGCATTCTTCATTAAAATCTAATTCACACTTTAACCCTAATATTTTTAATCTACCCATGATTTTTTCCGCATTGTCTTTATCAGGAATTGCAATAAAGAAATCCACTATGTGTTTTTCACTAAAATCTACACCTTGTTTATATAACATCCTTAATACTTGGCCATCTTCATCTCTTGGAAATCTCATTTTGTTCTCCTTATATTAAAAGTTATTAAAATATCTATTTTTATGAGAATAATGTTTCTTATCTGTAAAACTCACATATTCTATCCCTTCACAAAAACTAATATCACCATCTATAACGTTACTTCCCCCGAATGAAAACTGTTTTAAATTATTTAACATTTGTATAAATTTTATCGTTGGTATTTGCCCACAGTTAAAAAGATTTAGAGTCTCTAGCGATGTTAAATATTCAATCGCATTAAAATCTTCTATTTTTTTACACGCCTCAATTTCCAAATAACACAAATCATTATTTGTATACTTTAAATCATCTATATTTATTAATGTTCGCAAATAATTTAATTTCACAGTCTTTAATTTTTCGAGACTCTTTATCCCACGAAGCGAAGTTATTTTAGATTGTGTAATACTCAATATCTCTAGATTCCGTAAACGATCCAATCCCTTCAAATCTTTATTCTGGGGGTTATACTTCCATAAATAAAGAGATTTTAAATTCACAAGTTCTTGCCAACCCGTTACCTTTTTATCACAATACATGTATAACTCTTCCAATGTAGTCAATCTATTTAACTCTAAAGTATAATTAGAATCATTTACCGATAAACTCCTAAGATTTTCTAACTTATATATACTTGAAACATCTTTTAAATAGCTACTATTCAAAGATAAGTACTTAATATTTTTACATTCCTCTAAAAAACTTATCTCTTCTAATTCATAATACATATCGCTTATTTGTAAACTTTCAACATTAAATTTATTGATATACTCTATACATTCACTTAAACTTTCTTGAGACACTAATACTGTTTCTCCCTGTATATCTTCTCTTACATAAAAACCATGCACATATTTCATTTACTATCCCTCAACTACTATTATTTACAAGTATTATACCCTATAAAGTAATGTGAATCTCATTACTTTATAGGGTACATTTTAATTGATTTACAAAATCTATGATGCGTATCTACCTTCGTTTTCCCTGTTGCAAATATTTTTTGCCCGGACTGTTGATTTTATTATACAATTTCGGATTGTTAGGAAACCCCTTCTTCGCCATTACCCTATGTTCTCTTATAAAAGCACCTCTGTTACTTTTGGCTGGCATCCAAGCGATTGATGTCCATTCAATTGCATGTTAACTCTCTTAAATAACAAAATCCTCCGGAATAAACACCTTCACTTCTCTCGGATGTACGTATACAAACTCACCCGTTTGAATGCCTAGCTGTCTAAACTGTTCTTTACTAATTTCTGCCTCTAAATACTCATCTGTTCCGTCGCGCTTCAATTCTACATATACGACAGGGCCAACTGCATGTGAGTATGTTACTTTCGCCGGAATGGCATCTACATTTTCTTTCGTACGAGCGATTGAAAGGTGATGTGGTCTTACGTATCCCACTCCGTCTACGTTTGAAACGTGCTTATGCTCTGGTGCTTCTAGTTCCACCGATCCTACATTTAGTTTACCTTTATGAACGCGGCCGTGAAATAAATTCACGTTTCCTAAAAAGTCATATACGAACGGACTTGCCGGTTTTTCATACACTTCTTCCGGCGTTCCCATTTGTTCAATGCGTCCTTCATTCATTACAACGATGCGGTCCGCAACGTCTAACGCTTCTTCTTGGTCATGCGTTACGAATACGCTCGTAATTTGAAATTCGTCATGTAGTTTCCGGAGCCATCTTCGTAATTCTTTCCGCACTTTCGCATCAAGTGCACCAAATGGTTCGTCTAGCAATAAAATTTTCGGTTCGACTGCAAGTGCCCGTGCTAGTGCGATACGCTGTCGTTGTCCGCCAGATAATTGCGCTGGATAACGTTTTGCAAAACCATCCATTTTTACTAGTTTCAATAGTTCTATTACTTTTTCTTCTATTACTTCAGCTGACGGTCTTACATTTTTCTTTCTTACTTTTAAACCGAAAGCGACATTTTCAAATACATTCATATGTTTAAAAAGTGCATAGTGCTGGAAGACGAAACCGACTTGCCGGTTTTTCACATGAATATCAGTTAAATCTTCCCCATCAAAAGAAATCGAGCCTCCATCCGCTTCTTCTAGCCCTGCAATAATTCGTAATAACGTCGTTTTTCCAGAACCTGACGGGCCTAATAAGGCAACAAGTTCACCTTTTGGAATATCCAAATGAATGTCTGTCAGCGCTTGAAATGTACCATATTGTTTTGATACATTTTGAATTTGAATACTCACCGCACTCACCCCTTATTGTCGTTTTTCCATTCTCCATTCAATCCAATTTTTTATAACGAGCGTAAAAACTGCGATGAGTGACATTAAAGTCGCCACAGCGAACGCTGCTGAAAATTGATATTCATTGTACAAAATTTCAATATGAAGCGGCATTGTATTTGTCATGCCGCGCACGTGACCAGACACAACGGAAACGGCGCCGAACTCACCAATCGCGCGGGCATTACATAAAATCATGCCGTATAATAGACCCCATTTTATATTTGGTAATGTGACGCGCCAAAACATTTTCCAGCCGCTTGCGCCAAGTGATAGAGCTGCTTCTTCTTCACTCTTTCCTTGCGCCTGCATTACCGGGATTAATTCACGTGCAACGAATGGAAACGTAACAAATATCGTCGCAATAATAATACCAGGGACAGAGAAGATGAGCTTTATCCCGTGTTCCAATAACCATCCGCCAAGATTCGCACGAGGTGTGAAAAGTAAAACGAATACTAATCCTGCAATGACTGGTGATACAGCAAACGGCAGTTCAATAAGAGATAATAATACTTGCTTTCCTTTAAACTGAAACTTCGTAATAAGCCAAGCAGCCGCTATTCCAAATATCGTATTAAGCGGTACAACGATGAATGCAACGAGAAGCGTTAATCGAATCGCTGAAAATGCTTCTTGATCTGTTACGGCGGCAATATATACATCAACTCCTCGTTCAAATGCTTTCATAAAAATTGTCACGAGCGGCAGTAATAGAAAGAGAGATAAAAATAAAATTGTTATCGTAATGAATAGAATTGGTACAAACTTAGATTCTTTTTTAGCTGACATGCTTTTTACTATTTTCTTCTCAAGTAATGTTGGTTCCATTTTCTCCCCTCCTATTCGCTTTTCATTTCGTGCCTTCTGCTCCAAGTTTGAATCATATTAATAAGTAGCAGGAAAAGGAGAGAAATAATAAGCATCACAGCCGCTACAGCTGTTGCGCCTGCATAATCATATTGTTCGAGTTTTGTCATAATCATAAGCGGTGCGATTTCTGTTTTCATTGGCATATTACCTGCAATGAACACGACAGATCCGTATTCCCCTAACGCCCGCGCAAAGGCGAGTGAAAAACCAGCAAGTAGAGCCGGGGATATTTCTGGCAAAATGATTTTCACAAATATTTGGAAGCTCGACGCCCCTAAGCTAGAAGCTGCTTCTTCTACTTCTTTATCAATACTTTGCAGCACTGGTTGCACCATTCGGACGACAAAGGGTAAGCCAATAAACGTAAGTGCAACAATAATTCCGAGCTGGGTAAAAGCTACTTTTATATGAAACACACTAAATATTTTTCCAACCCAGCCATTTTCCGCATATAGCGTTGTAAGTGTAATACCTGCTACAGCAGTCGGAAGAGCGAATGGTAAATCGATTAATCCGTCTAATAACCGTTTCCCTGGAAATGTGTAGCGAACGAGTACCCAGGCAATTAATAAACCGAAAATGGCATTTACGATTGCCGCTGCAAGTGAAGTTGTGAAACTTACTTGATAGGAATGTAACACGCGCTCACTCGTTATAACTTGTGCGAACTTCTTCCAGCCTAGCTGCGAAGTTTGAATAAATACGATAGAAAGTGGTATAAGTACGAATAAACTCATATACAGCATTGTAAATCCAAGAGATAATCCAAACCCTGGTAAAACACGCTTCTTCCTCATATAACGTCACCTCATCCCCCCTTATTTTTTATACATTTGATCAAATACGCCGCCATCATTAAAATGCTTTTCTTGCGCTTTTTTCCAGCCTCCAAATAGTTCATCTACTGTAAATAATTGAACTTTCGGAAATTGTGATGCGTACTTTTCTGCTACTTTTTCATTACGAGGACGATAAAAGTTTTTCGCCGCAATTTCTTGCCCTTTTTCTGAATACAAATACTCAAGATATCCTTCTGCTACTTTTTTCGTTCCTTTTTTATCAACTACTTTATCTACAACAGCTACTGGCGGTTCCGCAAGTATACTAATCGAAGGCGTTACAATTTCGAATTTATCTTTTCCAAGTTCTTTTTGTGATAACAACGCTTCATTTTCCCAAGCAATTAACACGTCACCAATTCCTTTTTCAACGAAAGTCGTCGTTGCCCCGCGTGCTCCTGAATCTAGTACTTCCACGTTTTTATAAATTTGACCGACAAACTCTTTCGCTTTATCTTCACTATCGTTATATTTCTTCAGTGCATATCCCCACGCCCCTAAATAGTTCCACCGTGCTCCCCCAGATGTTTTCGGGTTTGGTGTAATGACAGACACACCTTTTTTCGTTAAATCATCCCAGTCTTTAATTCCTTTCGGGTTTCCTTTTCTCACAAGAAATACAATCGTTGATGTATACGGAGTAGAATTATCCGCAAGTCGCTTCTGCCAATCTTCTGCTAGTTGTTTCTTCTTACTAATCGCGTCAATATCATAAGCGAGCGCTAGTGTTACAACGTCTGCTTCTAAACCGTCAATAACGGAGCGTGCCTGACTTCCAGATCCCCCGTGTGATTGCTTTACATTTACTGTCTGACCATGCTTCTCTTTCCAATACTTCGCAAAGTCTTTATTAAAATCTTGATACAACTCACGCGTCGGGTCATATGAAACATTTAAAAGTTCAACTGTCTTTTTATCTCCGCCTCCTTCAGAATTACTAGTGGATGTTGCCGAACCACACCCTGACAAAAGAACAAATGCTGACAATAAGACACCTGTACTTTTCATAAACGCTGTCTTACCCCACTGTTTCATATATAAAGCCCCCTTAGTTTGTACAATAGAAAAAGGCACACAATCTATTCACAAAAGTGAACGTTGTGCGCCTTCAGTTTCTCTGATGAGCTTCTATTGTATTCTGTTTGATTTCTTTTCATTTTAATTCCGTAATTCATATGTGTCAACTTGGAATTTCACTTTATCGCTTCGGGGGCTTATACAAATATCCCTAACTATTCCCTTTCACCATCAACAACAAATATATGAATAAATCTTTTTTAATCATTATCAATATGACATTTCCTTTTATATTCATTTATCCATCATAACTATCTTATTGATAATAATTATCAATTGAACAGAAAAATAAAAGCCAATCTTTTTTATTTCCTACATAAGTATGCTTTCCGTTCATTTTTAAAAAGTAAATAATGAGCCGTATGAACCTTTCTCTCTAAATAATCGATAGAATACGAACTTGATGGATCAACTAAATCCCCAATCGCCCCTGAAAGGTGATCAATTACCTTTTGCAATGTTTCTAAGTTCTTCTTTTCACTCTCCATATTCATTTCATCTCACTTTCCCATAAACATTTCTACTTTATCTATGGCGGTGATAACACAACATGAACACTACATGATTATCTCATTTCATTGTCATACCAAACGTTACCTCTTATAAGACTGATTATAGCAGAGGCGAAATAAATAGGAAAAATAATTTTTTGGCTACGCCAAACCAAAAATCCTCTCCCACCTACCGCTTTGCTATCGTCCTTCACACGCTTGAAGAAGGAGACTTCTATCGGATAATACGTTAAATATATGGACTTATAGCTTAGTCAACTCAAAAAAACAAAAAGATATCCATCTCTAAACATGTAGTCATAGAGATGGATATCTTTATTTTTATACTTGCAATGCCTTCTCTCTCAAAGCTCTTCTTAACAATTTACCAGTTGTATTCTTCGGCAATTCTGTTAAAAACTCAATACTCATTGGCACTTTATATTTCGCTAAATGTAACGTGCAGTAATGCGTAAGCTCTTCTTCTGTTACGCTCGTTTGTTTCAGAACGACGTAAGCTCGCACTGCTTCTCCTAAATTTTCATCAGGAACACCGATTACGACAACTTCAGCTACCGAATCATGAGTATATAATACTTCCTCTACTTCACGAGGATATACGTTATAACCGCCAACTAAAACGATATCTTTTTTGCGATCGACGATATAGAAGTAACCTTCTTCATCCATTTTCGCTAAGTCTCCTGTATATAGCCAACCATCTTTAATTGTCGCCGCAGTATCTTCTGGCGCATTATAGTAACCCTTCATAACGTTAGGTCCGCGAACAATTAATTCCCCAACTGCACCAACAGGTACTTCTTCCCCAAGTTCGTTCACAATTTTATTTTCTACGTGCCAAATATTTGTACCAATCGAACCTGGTTTACGAGGACGATCTAACGGATTAAAACAAGTAACTGGTGATGCTTCTGATAAACCGTATCCTTCTGAAACGATAACGTCAAAACGTTGTTCAAAGTTTTTCAGAAGCGCAACAGGCATCGATGCACCACCTGAAATACAAAGCCGAAGTGTCTTCACATCTTCTGCGCTTGCTTCTTCAAATAAATATAAGTAATTATACATTGTCGGTACACCCGCAAAAATCGTTGGTTTATATGTACGACAAATACGAAATACTTCTTTCGGACTAAACTTCGGTAACATTAAAATTGTTGCCCCGTTCACAATCGGCGCATTTACCGCAACAGTTAAACAGAACACATGGAACATCGGCAGTGCCGCAACGACGCGATCATCCGCAGTATATTGTAAATATGACGCCACATCGCTAGCGTTACTATATAAATTTTTATGCGTTAACATAGCGCCTTTTGGCTTTCCAGTTGTACCTGAAGTGTATAAAATAACAGCTACATCTTCTTCATCTAATTCAGGACCTTCGTAAGTTACATCTCCAGTTCCTATAAAACTAGTAAACGTTTTCATTTTTTCGGTTTCTATATGGTTAAAATCTGATGAGGTTTCGCATATGATGATATTTTCAAGTGAAGGAAGTCTTGTTGTAAGAGATTGTATAACAGGTAGAAGGACGTCGAGTACGATGATTGTTTTTACATCTCCATTTTGTAATATGTAATGTATTTCGTCTGCTGTATAAATTGGATTAATCGGAATGACAGTTGCTCCGGCTTTCATTGTTCCGTATAAACCTACTAAAAAATGTGGTGAATTGCCTACAGCTAATGCGACATTGTCCCCTTTTCCAATGCCCATTTTTGCTAAATTGCTAGAAAACCTAGTGACTACTTTGTTTAATTGGTCATACGAGACCGACTGATCCATAAATATGTACGCCGGTTTATCCCCCTTCTTTTTTGCCGTTTCAGCCAAAGATTGAACGAGATTCACACAAACCCCACCTTTATAAAATTTAGAATATTTAAAAATTCTAAATTAATTATATTAAAAGAAAATTAAAGTAGCAAGTGATATTCCATTAACTGCATATACATGAATCACCTCCTCTTGGTTTACTTTGGAAGGATAAGGGGATTTCGTTTGCAAGTAATTTATGAAACTAGACCAAAAATCATTTTAGGATAATATGCATTCATCTTTTCTCTAAGTTTATTAAGTTCCTCTTTATTTAACGCCGTATGCTCTCCAAACAAGTTGATCGCGTCCGCTCCATCTACACCCGACATATGTGGAGAACATTTTAAAACAGCTGCTTGAATCTTCAATCTATCATGGTTTTAAACTGATATACTAATAGTCTTATTGCTGATTAAACTACCAGTGTATAAAAGCAACATCTCTATTTATATTGAGAATAATGGTGTTGCTTTTATTTCAAACCTACATTTTCTGTATAATCAGTCTTTTTATAATCTAATTCTTTGCCCACCTCTTTAATTTCCTCATATGCTTCATCTTTATTAAGTCTATATACTCTATCCACTTTATCTCCAGAAGATGTGTTATAGATTAATTCAATATACTTCCCATCTTCATAAACTATAATTTGTGTATTTTTTCTTTTTAAATTTTCTTCTCCATGTTTTTGGAGCGCTTCATTTTCTAATTTAATTACTTGATTAATATTTTTATTATATTTTTCTCTTCCACTTTCACATGCAAACAAGGTAACAA